>NZ_JAQUZF010000092.1:0-11108 GCF_028691475.1 Anaeromusa sp. | reverse complement strand
TCAATAACCAAGCCTTCTACCTGATGGAACATCGGCGAGTGCGTGGCGTCGTAATCACAGCGATATACTTTGCCAGGCGCAATAATCCGCACCGGACTATTCGGCTCGCTGGCTTGCATAACCCGCGCCTGTACTGGCGAGGTATGAGTCCGAAGCAACAGCTCCGGCGTAATATAAAAAGTATCCTGCATATCCCTTGCCGGATGATCCGGCGGCAAGTTCAAAGCTTCAAAGTTATAGGAATCTTCTTCCACTTCCGGCCCTTCGGCCACCGCAAAGCCCATGCGCATAAAGACCGCCTTAATGCGATCCAAGGTCAGCATCAGCGGATGCACATGCCCGTTAAAAGAGGCTCTCCCAGCCAAAGTAATATCAATGGTTTCTTTTTCCAAACGCTCTTGAAGCTCAGCGGCTTTCAAAGCCCCTGCCCGCTCTTCTAGGAGCGCCTCCAACTTGGCCCGCACTTCATTCACGAGCGCGCCTATGCGCGGACGTTCTTCTGGCGACAATGCTCCCATACCGCGCAAAACAGCAGTTAAGCTGCCTTTTTTGCCCAAGTATTTTACTTTCAACTCATTCAAGGCGGCTACGGTTTGCGCCTGCTGCATCTCCTGCAACGCTTCCGCTTGTAAAATCTGTAGCTGATTTTCCATGTTCCACTTGCCTCCTGTTTTATAATCATTGCAAAAAAACAAAGCCCTTCCACCCCCTCGAAAGGGGCGAAAAAGCTTATTCGCGGTACCACCCTTGTTTGTACTCAAGCTTCGTAACGTGAAGCAGTCCGTGTTTACCTACTTGAATTCAGAAAAGCGTTCAGTAAACAAGGCTCCGGAGCGAACTTCTGACAGCGAAAAGACAGCGCGCTTGCAGTCCATGGCAACGCCTCCCTGAAGAATTCTCCTCTGCATACTTTCTCCTTCATCACCAGCACTATGTAGTTCGTTCCCAAGCCGTAAACCGCTCTTTATTGCAATAAAAGGCGGCGGTACAGGAGATACGCGGCAATGGAGCCAGTTGCTTCAAATACTTTCCATAGCATATCGGTGGTCATCATGGCGAGACCCTCCCTGCTCCTGTTCAGCATGCTTTCAGGAAATTTCTTGTTGTCATTATACCATATCAAAAGCAGCTCTGACAAGCCAAGTCCACTCTTAACCAAGGGCTTTCTCTAAAAATACAAAAAACGCATTTATCTTATTTTATTTCTTAGCTCAGCCGCTGCCGCATAGCTTCATAGAGCAGCAGCGAGCCCGCCATAGCCACATTCAACGACTCCATTCCTCCCGGCATGGGAATGAAAACGGCGCCATCCGCCTCTTCTTGCCAAAAAGCCGACGCCCCTTCTCCTTCGTTGCCTAAAAGCAGCAAATGCCTGGCTTTTAAATCAGCCTGATAGCTTGGTCGGCCTCCTTCGAGCGCAGCTACCCACAATGCAAGTTTTTGCTGTTTCCGAAGGCGGTTCAAGGTCTCCGGCTGTATTTTTTGCACTACAGGCAAACGAAAAACAGCCCCCATACCGGCGCGCACCGCTTTACTGCTAAAAGCGTCTGTGGTCCCTTCCAGCAAAACAGCCCCGACTGCGCCTAACGCCGCAGCCGTCCGCAGCAAGGCGCCGACATTCCCCGGATCCTGCACGCGATCCAGTACAAGGAGCGGCCCGTCACCAGGCATAGCCAGCACCTGCTCAAGTTCCCAGTACTTTTGCCGCACGACCGCTAAAATGCCTTGCGGCGTCTGCGTCTCGCCAAGCTTGCGCAATAGCTCGCCGGAAACTTGCAACAGTCGGCCATATGGCTGTTGGCGCTTTCGCAGCAGCTCTTCCATCTGCGCTTTTTGTCCATAATCATCGGCTGCAACAAGAAACAGCAATTCCCAATCTGATTGGATCGCTTCTTGCACCGCCCGCGTGCCTTCCACGATAAATAAGCCGCTCTCGTCTCGTTTTTTGCGCTGTTGCAAGGAGCGAATTTGTTTCAATTGTTCATTCGCAGCACTGCCTATTTTTTCCCAATACAACGTCATTCAAGCTCCTCCAAGCGCTGGACGCCCCGATTCGCGCCGACAACGAACAGCACATCTTTATCCATAATTTTCTCCGTTGGCTGCGGCGGCACCAATAACTGCTCCCCCCGACGTATAGCTACCACATTGACCTCATAACGACCGCGTAAATCCGTTTCCACCAGATTTTTTCCGACCAACACCTTGGGGGCTGTTACTTCCACAATACTGTACTCAGGAGATAACTCAATGTACTCCAAAACATTGCTTGAAACAAGATTGTGCGCCACACGCTGCCCCATATCCCGTTCCGGATACACAACTCGGTCCGCGCCTATTTTCTCCAACATTTTACCATGGAGGGGATTTTTGGCTTTAGCAACAATATGAGGTACGCCCAACTCTTTAAGTTGCAGCGTTGTCATCAAATTAGCCTGCACATCCGCACCAATGGCTACGACAACTACATCAAAATTTCGAATGCCCAAAGCTTTCAATGTATCCTCATCGGTAGTATCCGCCTGCATAACATGGGTCACTTCATCGCTAAAATCCTGAACCCGCGTTTCATCCGCATCAACTGCCAAAACCTCATAGCCCATTTGATACAACGTCTTGGCTACACTAGTGCCAAAACGCCCCAAGCCAATAATCGCAAACTGTTTTTTCTTCATTTCATGCCTCGTTTCCAGATTCTACTTGCTTTCTTAACCGATAATAAACTTTCCTTCCGGGTAACGCACCATATGTTTGTTTTTTCGCGAACGCAATGTCAACGCCATTACCAGGGTCACTGGCCCTACCCTGCCGGCAAACATCGTTAAAATCAACCAAAGTTTTCCATGCTCCGATAGTCCCGGCGTAATGCCTGTTGTCAATCCCACCGTACCGAAAGCGGAAACAACCTCAAAAAGCAAATTCAAAAAAGGAACGTTTTCGGAAATACTCAGCATCATGGTAACAAAACAAACTAACGATGCGGAAATAAATACTACAGTAAAAGCCTTATAGATGACTCCGTGAGGAATACGCCGTTCAAACAGCTCTGCATCCTCTCTGCCGCGCATCATCGCCCAGATAGAAGCTAAGAGAACCCCCAACGTCGAGGTCTTGATACCACCGCCTGTAGAAGAAGGAGAAGCGCCCACAAACATCAAGATAATCAATAAAAACAAAGTTTCCGGCCCTAATGTGTCCAACGGCAAAGTATTATATCCGGCGGTTCTTGCCGAAACCGCCTGAAAATAGCTGCTGAGAATTTTGTCCGGCCAAGAAAGCGGTCCCATGCCTGCAGGATTCGCATGTTCAAACGCTAAAATTCCCAGCGTGCCAAGCACCAGCAATGAAGCCGACATCACAATAACAATCCTTGAATGCACGGTCAATTTAGCAAAGGAGCGCTGATTCCAAGCGTCTGCAATAACCATAAACCCAATCCCACCCAGAATAATTAACGTAGACACCGTTAAATTTATAGACAGATCAGACACATAGGCAGTCAGGCTGCCGTAATTACCAAACAAATCAAAACCGGCATTACAGAAAGAAGATACCGCATGCCAATAGCCGTAATATATGCCAATCGGCCCAAACTCATCATACCAGCGCCAGGCTAAAATCGTACCGCCAATGAATTCAATCAACAATGTCAACTTAATGACGTACAAAGCCAAACGCACCACGCCGGACATAGTAATTTGGTTTAATGCTTCTTGCAAAATCAAACGTTCCCGCAAATGAATGCGCTTACCAAGCATAATGCCCATTAAGGTTGTCATGGTCATAATACCTAAGCCGCCGATTTGAATCAAGAAAATAATAACAAGCTGTCCAAATAAAGAAAAATGAGTCCCCGTATCTACTACCACCAAGCCGGTCACGCAAACAGCCGACGTCGCTGTAAATAAAGCATCAACAAAAGAAGTCCCATTCCCCGACGCTGTAGCTTGCGGAAGCATTAACACAAAACTTCCCAATAAAATCAACCCTGCAAAACCAAGAACTAAAATTTGATATGGCGTCAATGTCCATTCTTTTAACAAACCAAGAGTGCTATTTTTCAATACGATCGCTCCACTCCAGCCTATATTCTTCCCAGTTCATTATAAGCACTCCCTTAGCGCCCGTCTAGAGGAGGCGGAAACTTAAAAAGCAGGAGAAAACGAAGCAATGCCTCGAAATCTCCTGCCTGAATGGTTCTCTTTAAATAGCTTTGGCCTTAGAGATGCACTCAAAGGCCAGCATGTACTTGCGCACCGACTCTTTGACGCCTTTTTTAACAATAGCCATCAAATTGACATAATTCATGTGCGGCGTCCGCGACAGTTCTTTTTTCAACTGCTCCGCCGCCACCGTTGACGTGTCGGTTGCAATATTAATTTTAGCAATGCCTGCTTGAATCAAACGCCGATACTCTTCCGCCTGCAGGCCAGCGCCGCCATGCATGACTAACGGAATCTGCACCATCTGACGCAGCATTCCAAGACGTTCAACGTCCAGTGCAGCATCTGCACTATCTCCTAAATGATTACCACAGCCTACCGCCAAGGCGTCAATACGAGTTTTTTGCGCAAACAGCGCCGCCTCTTCCAACCCGCTTGCAGCCTCGCCGCCCAAGGAGCCAAGTTCCCCTTCCACCGTCAGCCCGGAAGCATGCGCAATTTTGGCCACTTCCTTCGTCCGGCGTATGTTTTCCTCAAAAGACAGCCTGGAACCGTCAAACATGACCGAAGTAAACCCCCATCGCACGGCTTTCAAAATCCCCTCGTACGTATGGCTGTGATCCAAATGCAAGGCCACTGGAACACTTGCTTTATGAGCAGCCCGCACCATAGCAGCTCCCAGCAAATCCGCGTCGACAAACTTAAATAACCGTTCCGGAATCCCCAGAACTAAAGGCGTTTTTAATTCCTCCGCTACTTCAACTACCGCTCCCAAGGTTTCAAAATTAAAAACATTAAATCCCCCTACTGCGTATTGCCGCCGCCGCGCATCCTGTAGAAGTTCTGCCATTGTTACTAAAGCCACGACACATCTCTCCCTTCAGGGTTTATTTATTATGTTTTTTCTTTTCGCCATGAAAATCCAAAACCCCTGCGGGAAAAGCAAAGATAATTTGAAAAACACAAACTTTTCAAATTATCTTTGGCAAACAAAACCCTTTTGCGTATTTTGCGTATTTCGCGTATTTCGCGGTTCGTTTTACAAATTCTGGTATAGAAAAAAACCGACCCTAAGGCCGGCTTTTCGATAGTTTGTTTTACAGTTTTGCTTTAGCGGTTTCAACCAGCTGGTTGAAAGCAGCCAGATCATTGACAGCCAAATCGGCCAGCATTTTACGGTTTACTTCCACGCCGGCTTTAGTCAAGCCATTGATCAATTTGCTGTAGGATAAGCCGTTAATACGGGCAGCCGCATTGATACGGGCAATCCACAGACGACGGAATTCGCCTTTTTTCGCACGACGGTCACGACGAGCGTAGAACAACGCTTTCATGACTAATTCGTTGGCTTTTTTAAACTGCTTGCTGCGGGCGCCACGGTAGCCTTTAGCCAGCTTCAGAATTTTTTTATGGCGTCTATGTGCAGTAACGCCTTTTTTTACTCTCGGCATTTTAATCCCTCCAGAAAGTGTGCATTAAAATAAATTTAAATTATGCGTTCGGCAGCATAAGCTGTACGCGCTTGTGGTCGGACTTGCTTACCAGCGAAGCTTTGCGCAGGTTGCGCTTACGCTTAGGCGATTTGCATTCCAGGATATGGCTTTTAAAAGCTTTGGCGCGCTTGAACTCACCGCTAGCGGTGATACGAAAACGTTTGGCAGCGCTTCTACGAGTTTTGATTTTCGGCATTACTTGCTCCCCCTTGCTGTTGTTTCAGTTTTATGCCTGCTGTTGTTTGGGATTTAGAATCATAATCATGTTCTTGCCTTCCAGCTTCGGATCGCGTTCTACATTGGCGATATCAGCCAATTCCTTGGCCATACGCACAAGCAAAACCCGCCCTAATTCCGGATGGGATAATTCCCGGCCACGGAACATGATGGTCACTTTGACCTTGTCACCATCTTCTAGAAAACGCAGGGCATTTTTTTTCTTAACATCAAAGTCGTGGTCTTCGATATTAGGACGAAGTTTGACTTCTTTGATGGTAACGATTTTTTGTTTCTTTTTTGCTTCTTTGTCCCTTTTTTGCTGCTCATACTTGAACTTTCCATAGTCCATGATGCGGCATACCGGCGGACGAGCCGTCGGAGCAACTTCTACCAGGTCGAGATTCTGTTCGATAGCCATCTGCAATGCGTCGCGCACCTGCATGATGCCTAGCTGTTCACCTTCGGCGGTAGTTACCCGCACTTCTCTTACCCGAATCTCTTCGTTGATCCGCAAATTTTCTTTGCTAATTGTCATTCACCTCCGCATACATTTACAAAAAGAAAGCGGGTAGAGTCTGCACTCCACCCGCAATACACCCTTAGCTTTGGGTTTGCTAACCTGGCTCACTGCTCCATGGCGTGGCAAGGTGAGAAGCGGATGGCTTCTGCTTTCAAATCACTTTTGTTAAGATACCATGAATTTTCTTTTTTGTCAACGCCATTTTATTTTTTGGCAGCAATTTCCTCTAAGAGCTGCTTCGTAAAGACATCGGTCGCCTGGGGACCTAAATCGCCTTCGCCCCGTTTACGCACTGCAACCGTGCCATTTTCCATTTCCTTATCCCCCACAACCAGCACATAGGGGATTTTCTGCACTTGCGCTTCTCTGATTTTATAACCGATTTTTTCGTTGCGCTCATCCACGGCCACGCGAATGTCTTGATTCCACAGATCTTTAGCAACCTTTTTGGCATATTCCATGTGGCGGTCTGTAATCGGAAGAATCTTAACCTGCACCGGTGCCAGCCAGGACGGGAACGCTCCTGCGAAATGTTCGATCAAAATGCCAATAAAGCGCTCCAGACTGCCATAGGCCACACGGTGAATCATAACAGGACGATGCTTTTGGCCGTCTTCGCCGATGTAGTTCAAGTCAAATTTTTCCGGCATCAGCATATCCAGCTGAATGGTGCCGCACTGCCAGGTCCGGCCAATAGAGTCCCGCAGATGAAAGTCAATCTTCGGGCCGTAGAAGGCGCCATCACCCTCATTAACCTTGTAGGCCATGCCCCGTTCTTCAAGAGCGTCCTGGAGCGCCTTGGTAGCCGTTTCCCAAACCTCATCCGAGCCCATAGAGTCCTCGGGACGAGTGGAAAGCTCCGCATGATACGAAAGGCCAAAAGTGCTGTATACTTCATTGAATAAATCAATAACGCCCTGGATTTCTTCTTTAATTTGCGACGGCAGCATAAAAATATGCGCATCATCCTGGGTAAAGCTGCGTACGCGCATCAAGCCGTGTAAAGCGCCCGAAATCTCATGACGATGCACCAGTCCCAGCTCACAGGTGCGCAAGGGCAAATCCCGGTAACTATGATACTGCGACCGATATACAAGGATGCCCCCAGGACAGTTCATCGGTTTTACCGCGTAGCCTTCGCCGTCAATCTCCGTAAAGTACATGTTTTCCCGGTAATGATCCCAGTGCCCGGACTGCTGCCATAACTTCTGGTTCAAAATAATCGGCGTCCGAATTTCCTGGTAGCCATATTTCCGGTGCATTTTACGCCAGAACGTTTCCAGCTCGTTGCGCACAACCATGCCGTTGGGATGGAAGAAAGGAAATCCAGGGCCTTCCTCTTGCATGCTGAACAGATCCAATTCTTTGCCCAGTTTGCGGTGATCCCTTTTCGCTGCTTCCTCCAGCATTAACAGATAGGCGTCTAAGTCCGCTTTCTTCTCAAAGACCGTACCGTAAATACGCTGCAGCATTTTTCGTTTTTCATCGCCTCGCCAGTAAGCGCCGGCAACTGACTGCAGCTGAATGGCTTTGAGCTTCCCTGTAGACGAAACATGAGGACCGGCGCACAGGTCGACAAATTCACCTTGCTCGTACATGGAAATAACCGCATCTGCCGGCAAGTCCTGGATCAATTCCACTTTGTAGTCTTCACCGCGCGCGGCAAACAAAGCAACAGCCTCTTCGCGGCTGGCTTCCTTGCGGGAAATCGGCAAATCTTCTTTAACGATTTTTTCCATTTCCTTTTGGATACGAGCCAAATCTTCCGTACTGAAAGGTTCTTCCACGTCAAAATCGTAATAGAAGCCATTAGCAATGGCCGGACCAATGGCAATTTTTACTTTCTTGTCGCCATATAAGCGCTTGACCGCTTGAGCTAACAAGTGAGATGCGCTGTGGCGCAACGCATCGCGTCCTGCGTCCTGTTCAAACGTCAAAAGCTCCACTGCCGCATCCTGATTCAGCTTGCTGGCCAAATCCTTTACCTGCCCGTCCACTTTGCCTACCAGTACTTTTTTAGCCAAGGAACGGCTGAGCTGTTCTGCTAGTTCGCCAAGAGTAGTACCCTGAGCCACCTCGCGAATACTGCCGTCTTTTAATTTTACTTGTACCATGTTTACAACCTCCTTGCAAAAAATAAAATCCCCGTCCCATGTAGGGACGAGGATTGCTCGCGATTCCACCCTGCTTGGCCCGAAAGCCCTGCTTGTTTAGGAAAATAACGGCTCCTTATTCCGGCCGGCTCTACTCTTATTCAAACCGGCAGCTCCAAGGCGGTAATTCAGCGCACCATGCCAGAACGCTTACAGCCAATGACGTTCTTTCTCTGCAGACATGCTTATCAGTGAATCATATCCTTGTCTTTGCTATTACTGATATTATTTCGATTATACTCCAAGGCCTCCGACCCTGTCAACCGGCTTCAGCCTCTTCATTAGCTCTTGGTACCATTCATTCCTGCGGCGAATAACAAAGCGCAGTTTTTCCTCTTCAGCGGTCTTTAGGACTAACGCATTGGGTATAAGTCCAAGGCTTCGAGCCGTAGCAACTTGCGTCAGAGCCCCCAAAGACACTTCTTTTAGATATTTATGTTCCATGCCCATTACATAGCCCACAAAAACCAGCCGCTCGGTCGTCAAATATAATGCGCCGTGAAGTTTTTCCGCCGCCGAATCAAAATTAGCATGATCTTTTTTTATGATTTTTTCATTATCATGCAAGGAAAAGCTATACATACACTGCACCTGCCTGTCAAAATTCACTCAAGATAACTTGAGTTTAATTGTATTCGACAAGCTTTGCAAAAATCCTACTTTAAAACAAAACAAAAACAGCTTTCTTCTTGCCCGCCAAGGAAGCGCGCTCCCCCTAAGCAGTAACCTGTCGCGAGATTAAGTCACCCTGGATATTCATGGTATATTGCAATTGAGGCGCTAAGGCTTTAAAAAATTCCGCATGCCAAACCTCATGACACTGCGCCAGAAATTGACTGTCCGTACCGGTTTTTTTCCAATTTGCCCCTTGTATCCAGCCGGCATTACTCCACCTTGTCACCTTGCTGTCTTCCTGCTCCAGCCGATCCCAACGATCACAAGGCATGCCGTTCAACACCTTGCCGGCAAACGCCGCGTACGCCGCCGCCGCATCAGTTTCTTCCCGCCCGTCTGGACGAGCGGCCAGACCACATTGTTTTCCCTGTTCGCCGAAGACGGCTTTCATCTTTTCTGGACCGTCTGAGCCTAAACGCGCCAGCAGTTCTTTAACGGTGGCTGCTTCACGTAATTCTGCCAAATTAATCTGCCGCTGCAGCCAGCCGTGAATGTTATCCGCATCAATCAGCTCCGCCAAATCCTCATCCGGCAGCGGCGCTCCATAGGTCTGCCAAACCATTTCCCGGCCTTCTTCCGCCATGTCGGCATCAATCTGGGCCGCCGCCTCCCAAAGCAATTGTTCCCGCTCCACCAAGATACGAATTTTATGATACAGCCAGTAGTGAATTGGTCCTAAATACAAGCTCATAGTAATTCCTCCATTCTATTTGTTCTGTTCTTCTTTAATACTGCTGTTTAGCGCCTCTACCAGGTCGCTTACCTGCAGGCCGTGAATAGCAGCCGCTTGATGCAGCGGCTCTCCTGTCGAAGACGGACAACCTAGGCAGCCCAAGCCAAAAGAGCGGAAAACCGGCACTGTATGCGGATACACCCGCAGAATATCACTGATCACCGTGTCCTCGTTCACCATATCTCCCGGTTGCAAATTTTCCTTTAAAAGTGGCGCAGACGTCGTTTGCTTAGGCAAAGGAAGTCCCGTCTCTGCGGAATCGGATTGCTGCTGCCCGTAAAAACGGCTCAACACTTCTTTTTGAAAGCTTCCAAAGCCAATGCGGTCAATAAAGACTCCCATACGCTCTACCTCAGCGTTTTGCTTGTAGAACGAAACAATAATCTCCGCTATCCGCAGGGCCTCTTCCAGATTCAGAGAACCCAACAGCTTATCCGCCAGCCGGGGCTGCGCTCCGGCGCAGCCGCCTACATATACATCCCAGCCGTTTTCCGTACCGATGAAGCCTACGTCTTTCACATGCACCTCGGCGCAGGAATTAGGGCAGCCGGCTACGCCCATTTTAATGCGCGAAGGCATTTCTTTTTTATGGTAGCGCTTATCCAGCTCCATCCCCAGCTTAATTGCATCTTGCTTGCCGCGCTTGCAAAAGGTATCACCTGGGCACATTTTGATGCTGCGCACGCAATTGGCAAAACCCATGGCAGGCTGCATGCCTAGCAGCTCCCATACGCCTTCCACATCTTCCGCTTTCAAGCCGGTGATCATAATGCGCTGCGCCGAGGTCAGCTTCAACACACCGCCGAATTGCTCCGCTGCTTCCGCATAGCGCCGCAGTACGTCCGGTTTGACAAAACCTCCCGGCAGATGCGGCGTCACTGCGTACGTTTTTTTCCCGTCTCTTATTTTTTGCAAGTTTGCACCTTTAGGCTGCATAGCTTGTCTACCTCCTTCAATATGGCTGCTTTCTATGGTCTTAGTATAGCCGCAAAAAGGAAAGCAGGCTGTGATATGCCTCACAGCCTGCTTACTTTACCAATATTTTATCCAACCGCGAAAAACGCGAAAAACACGAAATTGAGCAAAACAGCTTATTGTTTTTGATGAATAACCTACAAAACCGTGACAAAAAAGGAACGTCCCCAGGTGTCT
>NZ_JAQUZF010000091.1:0-11112 GCF_028691475.1 Anaeromusa sp. | reverse complement strand
GATAAAACAACTTATAATCTATTTGAGCGAATTTTCTATTCTGCTATGTATAAAATGGATTGTAAACTATATAAATATGAACTTGATGTTTTACTTAAGTTAGGTTTTGGAGAACTAAGAGGGAGTGCGCTTGGCTGTGCAAAGTATGGAGTTTGGACGCATCAATTAGATGAATTGTTTCTGTTTTATTCAGAGGACTTATTTTCTGGAGTCTAGACTCCTCATAGGAAAAATCCGATTATTTCTGATGTAGCATCAGCAAGACCGGCAGGTAAATTGTTTATTCATAATGGAAATTTATATCGGCCTTCGCAAAATAGCGCACAAATTTATGGCTATGGAGTAAAGATCAATCATGTTTTAGAGTTAAGTGAGAGTGAATACAAAGAAGAGTGTATCAACACAATAGAGCCGCTTTGGGATGAAAATATTATTGCCGTACATAGTTTGAATTTTACTCATGACATTACAATGAGTGACGGATTAATGCGGAAAAAAAGGTTTTTTAACGATGTTAATGTAAAACGTTTTACGTCTCTTAAAGTGTAGTGTTAGAAAGGAGGCTAAGCAGTATGAAACGACTTTTTTTCGCCATACTGGTGTTGGCCTTGCTCGTATCGCGGGCTGAGGCTGCAGCGGCGGAGTATATACTGCAGCCGCTTGATGTTGTGACCATTAATGTGTTTGGGTATCCTGAACTTAGTTATCCTGCTGCGGGAAATCCGGACGCTATTACCATTCGTTCTGATGGGAAATTTTTATATCCTCTTGCTGGCGAAATTCAAGCGGAAGGCTTGACTCCTGTTGCCTTGGCCCAAGAGATTCAGCAAGCGCTTGCGCAGTATTTTGTCAATCCGCAGGTGACAGTCAATCTTTTGAAGTTTAGTACAGAACGCGTTTATGTTTTAGGAGAAGTAAATCAACCCGGTCTTTATGAGCTGGATAAAAGCAGGACCTTGATTGACGCAGTAAGCGCGGCGAAAGGCTGGACCAAAGATGCGGCGAAAACCAAAGTGTTTATTATTCGCAAAGGTGAAAAAAGCAATCCCCTTTGCGTGAACTTGCTTGAATTGTTGAAAAAAGGGGATCTGAATAAAAATTTACTTTTACGTGAAGGAGACATCATTTATTTTACCGAAAATAACCGTATTGACATTGCCAAAGATATATTGCCGTTGACACAAATATTTTACAATATAAAACATACAGCAAACAACAATAATGGCTAGAAGGACTGTTAAGCCATTGGAACGATATAAGGCAAGGGATGTAGGAGGCATTTATGGAAAGGCAGCTAGACTTGCGTGAGTTATTGTCGATTGTGAAGAGGCACAGAAATGGAGTGTATTTCTGCACGTGTATGGCGATTCTTTTTGCTACGATACTGAATTTAATGCCGCCAACATATGAAGCAAAGATTACGATGCGCATTAAACCGGCGACAAAAAGCGTGGAGAATGTTGGCAAAGAAGCGTGGCAGTCGGAAGAGCTGGTACGCCAGAAAATGTATACATATGCTGAATTGATCAAAAGCAGAGCGGTTGTTGAACTTGCCATTAGCAAGCTGAGCGAGGAACAGCAAGCAAGTCTTCACTATGACAAAGTAGTTGACAGAATAAATGTTCGCCCTTTGAAGGATACGGAAATATTGAATATGTTTGTTTCTTCAGGTTTGCCGCAGGAAGCACAGGACTTAGCGAATGCATTGGCGGCAGCTGCCGGTGAAAAGTCGCTGGATATTGCCAGGGCGGAGAATAAAGAAACTCGGATTTTTATTGGGGAGCGTTTGGCAGAAAAGAAGCTTGAGTTGGATGAAGCGGAAAAAGCGTTAGTGGACTATAAGAAAAAGAACAAAATTGTTGCTGTTACTGAGCAAAGCCGGGCTTTTGTAGAACAGCAGAGCGCCTTAAAGAAGCTGGATAATGAGAATCAGGTAGCCTTGGCGGCAGCCTATGCAAAGCAACGGTCGCAGGCGGCCATTGTCGATACTCCGGTGGTTCATGCGTACCGCATCCGTTTGGCTGAGCAGGAAGTGGAATTGGCAGGGCTGCTGAAAACATTGACAGCCTCTCATCCTCGCGTAATGAGCTTAAAAGCAGCTATTGCCGAAAATAGAACGAAACTGCAAGGAGAGCTCAAACGCATTTCAAGCGGGGAAGTAATGCGAGGCGAGGCGCAAAAAGCAAGCATCCAAAGTCTTGCGTCGCGCAATGAACAGGAATCAGCGCAAATGCCGGAGATTGAGTCCGGCCTTGCGCAGTTGGCGCTAAAACATGCTGTAGCTGAAACTACCTACTCTACGTTAGCAAAACGGTATGAAGAGGCCCGGATTAATGAAATTATGGAAGCATCCAGTTTGAATATTATTGATATGGCAGTCTTGCCGGAAGAGCCTGTTAAACCCAAAAAAGTCTTTAACTTATGTATTGCTCTTTTTCTGGGACTTTTCACAGGCGTGCTGTCTACCTTTTTTCTTGAATACTTTTATAAAACCATTGATACGGTTGAGGATTTACGGCGCCATTTATCTGTGCCGGTGATCGGCGTTATTCCGCGAGTAGGAGCGCGCTCCCCAAAGCTAAACAAGGGGGAAAATGATGATGAAGATCTTCAGTAGATGGCTGCATAAAGGCAAACGTCAGTCTCAAGGCAGTCACGAATTTTATTTGATTCAGGATAGGGAGCAATCTCCGGTTGCCGAGTCCTTTCGCGCTTTGTGTGCTGCTATACGCGACGTGGAAGCGCAAGGGTCAGCCCAGGCTGTTTTATTTACTAATGCCAACGCCGGTCCGGGAGGAGCGTTAGTTGCTGTTAATGCTGCTGCGTTGCTGGCATATGCTGGGAATCGGGTTATTTTAGTGGATTGTGATCTGCGTACGCCGGTTGTGCATGAGTTTTTCAAATTGAAGAATATTGGCTTGACAAATTTTGTTGAAGACAAAGTAACGCAAGAAGAAATTTTGCAAGGTTCTTCCATCCCGAACTTAAAGATTGTGACTAGCGGTCCGTTGCCGTTAGAGGCGGTTCCTGTTTTATCCAATTCTAAAGTCCGCACCTTGCTGCACTATTTACGCCGTCAGGCAGATTATGTTTTTCTTACCAGTTCTTCTCTTTTGATTAAATCGGAATCTATTGTTTCTGACGCCTGCGTACTGGCTTCCAAAGTGGACGGGGTGGTGTTGGTCCTTGACAGCCGCTGCGTAAAACCGCAAGTCGCTCAAAAAGTAGTGCAGCTTTTGCAGGGGGCTAAAGCCAATATTATTGGAACTGTATTGCATGATGTGGTTGAATAATAACCGCTATTGTCAAGAAAGACAGGGTAAGCGGGCAGACGATGCAGAATGGGATTAGATTAGCATGATAAATTTGCCGGAAAAAGTATGGCGAAACTTTGGCGCCGGTTTATTAGGGAAGCTTTTGAGCCAAGCTATTTCGTTTATACTTGTTGTCTATTTGGCAAGAGTGCTGGGACCGCAAGCGTATGGCGGCATTAGCATGGTCCTTGCGATCATAAGCTATTTTAATTTACTGGCTGCCTTCGGCCTGCCCACGGTGGGGACAAGGGAGCTTGCCCGTAAGCAAACAGACAGAATGGAGACGATCAGCTGTATTTATTCCCTGCGCATCTGCCTGGCTGCTGCAGCTTATATTTTACTGTTTGTGTACGCAGGCCTATTTATTGATGATGGCGATTTGTTTTATTTGCTTCTGCTGTACGGCTTGACTATATTGAGTTCGGCTTGTTTTTTGGACTGGGCCGTTATTGGGCTAGAAGATTTGCGCTTGCTGGCTGTAGCCAATCTGCTGGGTAATTGTTGCACAGGCATTCTTGTTTTTTTATTTGTTAAAGAAGCGGCAGATGTATTTTATGTTCCGCTGTCGTTGTTTACAGGCGGAGTTTTAGCATGTGTTCTGCTTCTTTATTTTCTGTATAAGAGCTATTGGCTGCGTTTACGTTTTACTTTGGCCAAGGGGCGTGAAGTACTGCAGCTGGCAATGCCGTTTGCCATTACAAGCGCACTTTCTCAAGTTTATGAGAATTTTGACATGATTTTCCTGGGTATGACTGCAAACTATCTGGAAGTTGGTTATTACAGTGTCGCTTATAAAATCGTCTCTGTGCTCTCTGGAATTATAGGTATATATAGCCAAGCAGTCCTGCCAGTCATGATCCGCCTGCGCAGCGAGAATGCGTCTCTTGCTGGGCATGTTTTGCAGAATAATGTTCAAGCTATCTTGTTTTTGATGCTGCCGATTGTGACGGGAGGAACGCTTTTGGGCGGGGCGATAATAGATACGTTTTTCGGCGAAATGTACGCAAATGCAGCGCCAGCTTTTGTTTTGCTGCTTTACTATGTTTTGTTTATGGCGCTCAGCATCACCTTGGCTAATTGGCTTATCGCAGTGAACGAAGATCGACAGTATATGAAAATTCTGCTGTGCGGGGCGGTGCTGAATGTGGTGATGAATCTGCTGTTAACGCCGATTTGGAAGTCTACAGGCGCGGCGATGGCAATGATTATCACGGAAGTGTTTGTGTTTGCTTTTTTTGCATGGAAAATTAAGGGTTTGCAGCGGGGGTTTTGCTTAGATGGGCATTCTCTTCTCGTTTTAGTGGGCAGTTGCTTGGGGATGGGAGCGGGAATCGTTGCTTTGCAACAAGTTTTCAATCTTCATGTCGCTTTCCTAATCGTCATAGGGGCGATGCTGTATTTGGGGTTAGCGTGGCCTGTTGGTGCAAAAATCTTTAGGAAGGGTTTTGCGGGGGAATGATAGCTACATTGCTGGTCGTTACGCTGATTTTGTATACCGTGTTCTCTTTTAACCCGGTTGCGGCGATTCCCCTTTTAGGAAGGACGCTGAACATGTCACCGGGGGATTTGTTTACCCTGTTGCTTGTGGTGGCTTTTTTTGTAAAAAATCTCATCCAAGGCGCTCAGAAAGCGGGCGAGCCTAGGCTTGCGGCAGTAAATGATTTTTTGTATGCCTATATTTTTTTAGCTGCCATATTTTTAATTGCGACGGTTCAATTTTTTTTGCTGCATAATGAATTTGCCTTCTCCTTAGGGAGAAGCTTGTTTAACTACTTGTTATGGTGTATTCCTTTGGTTTTGTTCTACTGTAGTTCAGACATGTCTCTTGAGTTAAAGAAAGTACACAGTATTGTCTGGCTACTTATGGCAACCTTTGTGCTTGGCGTGCTGGGGAATATTGTTATCCTGCGCTCGGCAGGCGATATATTGAAATTATTTACAGAAACGTTTCAGTCCGATCAGCTGCGCTTAGGCGGACAAGTGGGCGATCCCAATCAGCTAGGTGCGTTGGCTGCTTTTTTTTCCGGTATTGGCATTATGGGCGTTTTTCGTGAACCTCATTATAGCGGCAAATTGGCATATTTAGCAGCAACACTTGGCACTGGGTTTATTTTACTGCTTACGCAGTCGCGGGAATCTATGGCGGCGTTAGCTATTGCATTGTTAGTGATGGTAGTGTTTCTTTTGCGGGACCGACAGTATGGCAAAGCAGTTGCTGTTTTTTTAGGGGAAGCGGTGGGCGGCGCCTTGGTTTTGCTTAAGGTTCCTCGCGTCGTCGAAACCATTACAGCGATGGTTGCGGGTGATACGAAATACGCTCTAAGTGATCGCGAGCATGTATGGACTACGGCGTGGCGTATTATTTCGGAGTATCCTTTTGGAATCGGCTTTGAGAATATGTATCTTTTCACTAATAATGCCGTGCAGCAAGCGCATAATGCCTTTTTGCAGTCCGCCATCTTAGCCGGCTATATAGGCTTTTTTGCCTTTTTGATTTTTCTGTTCTGTTTGAGCCGCATGCTTTTAACGAAAAAGAAGAACGCAGGCAATTGGCTGTTGGAAGCGTACTTTGCGTTTCTTGTTGGCTATCTTGTAACTGCATTTGGTTCCGATCATTTTATTTCTTTTTATACGTTTAACGCTATTTTTTTTGGCTTGTTGGGCTTTGTTTCCCGCGCTCGCTGAGACGGGCGCGGGAAATTTAATAAACCGGGGATAGGTGAGGTATGAATATTGTTTTGCTTCCAGCTCCCTCTTTTAAAGAGATTGGCGGTGTGGCGACTCATGTATTTATGTTGGCCAGAGGCCTTGAAAAATTGGGGCATCATGTTTTCCTCATTAACGAGTATCCGCCGAAATGGTTTCGCTGGCCTTTTGTGCGTTTTCCGGAATGGCTGTTGTCAAAATTCAATATATGCGTAGCGCGCCAATACCGGCGCATAGCCGAAGATTTGTATTTTTTCATCGAATTGTTATGGAAGACCAAAGGCGTGGTGCATGTGCTAAACATTCAGAACGTGCAGCATGCGGAAATTGTAAAATGGCTGCGCTGTCTCAGACGTTGTCAGGCAGTCTTGACAGTGCACGGCTATTTGACGTATGAGGCGGAATCCCGTGGCTGGTGCACTGTCGGCGATCAAACCCATCAATGGCTGTTGACGTTGGAGCGAAAAGGATATGCTGAGTTTGACGCCATTGTTTGCGTTGGGCGCCAGGCGGTGCGGCATGTGCAGCAGTTTGTCAGTAAGCCTGTTGCCGTCATTCCAAACGGACTTGACACGAACCTTTTTTGCGCCGCTCCCAAGGTGACGAGGGAAAAAATTTGCATCTTGTTTGCCGGGGTACTACAGCCAGCGAAAGGCATTATGGATGCCCTGGAAGCAACACGGTTATTGATTCAAAAGCATAAAGCCGCTGTCGAATTGCGTGTTGCAGGAAAAGGCGCGCAGGCGGAGGAGGCAAAAGCCTATGTTGTTGCGCACGGGCTGGAGAAAAGTGTAGTGTTTTTGGGCGCACTGCAGAAAGAAGAAATGCCGGCATTCTATCGCAGCGGCGATATTCTCTTATTTCCTTCCAAACAAGGAGGGGTTTCCGGCAAGTCCGAAGAATCTTCGCCGTATGCCGTTCTTGAGGCCATGGCAAGCGGTTTGCCTATTGTCGCTTATCGAACACAAGCATTGGAGGATCATGTGCAGGAAGGGCGGACCGGGTTTCTCGTTGCGCCTGGCGATTGCTATGCATTGGCGGACCGTTTAGGGGAGTTGTGTCGTAATACGTCTATGTTGCAAGATATGGGAAAGGCTGCGCGGCTGCATTGTGAACAGCATCATTCGCAAATAAAAATGGCCCAGCGCTACCTAGAGATTTACACTTCTTTTTTACAGTAAACAGGAGCTGTGCAGGAGCAGGCGGGAGGATGTAATAGATGCGTGTGGCGATTGTATCGGATATAGTGTCAGGCGCTATTGGCGGAGTCGAGCGCTTTACCGTTTCCATTTCGGAAGAATTAAGAAAGCGCGGCTTGAAAATAGATGTATATGACAGAAGCGTGCTCGAACATTGGCAAGAGCGTTGGTATGACAGGTATTTTATGTATCAACGCAGGAATATGCAGCTCGGCGCAGCGGTTTGGAGGCAGCTTACCTTCAATCGCAGCGACACAGATGTAATTATCCAAAACAGTGTAGCCGGCTGGAACTTGCGGCAAAAGACCGGTATTCCAAGGATTGTGATTCATCATGGAAGTGTGCGAGGCCTTTACCATATCCAGATGGCAGCGGCTGTTTCCTGGCGCATGAAGTTAAATCGCTATCTTGGCTTAATCCACTTGAAAGGGGGCGTTGAGCAGTTTACAGCGCAAGGAGCGGTGTCGGTGGCCGTATCCAGCGCAGTTGCGGAGGAACTGAAGCGATATTATAAAGGGATTGACCCTGTCGTTATTCCTAATGGCATTGACGTGGGACATTTTGCCCCGCAGGAGCGAAAGCGCTGTCGCGAAAAGTACGGTATGAGCGACGATGCGTTTGTGGTTTGCTTTACCGCCAGATTCGGCGTATTAGGCAAAGGATTTGAAGAAATACGCGCCTTGGCGGAGCGGGCTTGGCAAGAGCGTCTTCGCTTTCGATTTTTAATTGGTACAGATGAACCTCCTCGAGGGTGGCCGGCCAATGTCACTTTCGTAAAAAACGTAAGCTATCAAGACCTTCCGGAATTTTATTCGGCGGCAGATCTTTTTTTCTTTCCTTCCCGTTATGAAGGGTGCAGCTATTCTTTGTTGGAAGCGATGGCTTGCGGGCTGCCTATTCTTACGACAAGAGTAGGCTATGCTAAGGATTTATACAGGGATGTCCAAGCGTTGGTTCCGTTTATTTTGGAGAAAAATGACATTGACGCCTATTGGAAAATCATGCTGAGCCTTGTGGATAAGCCTGATTTTCTAAGAGCCTTAGGGGATGCTGGCGCAGAATATGTACGACAGCACAACAGTTTGAAGGCTATGGTTGATTCGTATATAGAGCTGATTGAAAAAGTTGCCCAAAAGAAAAAGGCATTGTCATGATAGAAGTGGTTCAAAGTAGTGCGAATTCAATGCACATTTGTTATATTACACATAATTTGCCTTATGGAGCGTATGAAGCGTTTATTATTCCGGAACTCAAGTATATAATGCGTTCCGGCCATAGAGTGCAGGTTATTCCCTTTTTGCCGGAAAAAAATGTGACACACCAAGATTGTGATTTTTTGCTGAAGCATTCCGTCAGAATGCCGCTGTTGAACGGGGCTATTTTGCTTGGGGCTCTGCAAGAGGTAATTAGAAGCCCTTGGGCGGTTGTTAAAAGCCTTGTGCCCCTTCGCAAAAGTCGGAATCTGGCTGTTTTTATGAAAAATCTAGCAGCGGCGCCTAAGTCGCTGTGGTTAGCAGGGCATCTTCGCCGCACTGGCGTTCCCGACCATATTCATGTCCATTGGATTAACGCCAGTGCGACAATGGCTTTTATTACCGCGGCGATACTAAACGTACCATGGAGTGTTACCGCTCACAGGGGAGACATAGCGGCGAATAATCTGATTGCAGAAAAAGTGCAAGCATGTTCTTTTGTGAGGTGCATTAATCAAAATGGCGCCAGTGAAATTCAGCGTCTAACTGCGGGCGGGGAAAAAATTTGTGTGCTTCACATGGGTGTGGAAATGGCGGAGGCTGCAGACTGGACGGCGGTGACAAAAGAGAGGGGACGAAAATTCAGTATTCTTACGCCAGCGAATTTAGTCGAAGTAAAAGGGCATTACTATTTAATACAGGCGATTCGGATTTTGCGCGCCCAAGGCGAAGAGATTCAATTGGATCTTGCAGGAGATGGCGTGCTGAAAAAAGAAATCCAAGGGCAGATCAAGGAGGCTGGGCTTGAAGATTGTATTCGCCTTCTTGGGCAGCTGTCTCATGCTGCATTGCTTAGTCGCCTTGTATCTGACCAATATGACTGTGTTGTTTTGCCAAGTATCGTAACGGAAAGGGGGGATATGGAAGGAACTCCTGTTGCGCTTATTGAAGCTATGGCTGCGGGTATACCTGTTATTTCTACTAAGACAGGCGGCATACCGGAGCTTTGCCGGGAGGGAACAGCGATTCTGGTGCAGGAAAAAGATTCACAGGCCTTAGCTGAAGCTTTACTTTTGCTTATGCGTGATGCTTCTGGCGGCGCTGCAAGGCTTGCAGCAGCAAAAACGTTGGTTAAAGAGCAATTTTACATCGCGACAATTGGGCAGGAGTTGCTGCGCTTGTTTGAAAAGTTTCGAAAAAAATGATTGCGGTGCGAAAGAAGGTGTCTTTTTGGGAAGGCAGTTTCCGGGATTAAGTAAATTGGTATTATTTATAGGTGATATGGTTATTGTGGCGGTATCTGCCTGGTTGGCAATGAATCTAGTTATTGCCTATAGCGAAGTGGTTCTTGATCTTGAACTATATCAGAGAATGCTGATGGTCATGATCAGTGTTGTGGGAATGCTGGTGATTTTTGATGGCTTGCTTTCTTTGCGGCGTAAGAAATATCTTGAAGTGATTATTGATTTGGCTGTTGCCATGGCGAAAATGTTTGTGGTCATGATGGCTATAAGCTTTTTCTTGCGCGAATTTGCCTACTCTCGCAGCATCTTACTGCTCGCAACAGTGCTGCAATTCACAGGCATGGCAGTATGGAATGGTCTATGGTGGCGTTTTGAACAAGATCAACTGGTTACTCGCAGGGTTATGATTATGGGAAACGCCGATGAGAATCATCATCTGATTGCGTTGCTACGCACTAATTCGTATCTTAAAGATCATGTTAAATGTGTTTGGCCGGATTATACAAACGGCGAATGGAAACGCTTTATTGATGATATTGACTTGGTAATTTTATCGGCAGATATGGAGCTTACTCATAAATCGGAAATGTTGTACTGGTGCCAAGTCAATAAAAAACAAGTTTTCATTATTCCGAATTTTTACGAGCTCTATTGCAGCAAAGTGGATTTAGATAAAATTGATGATATTCCTATTTTTCGTCCTAGTTATCTGCGTCCGACGACAGAACAAAAAATTATGAAACGTTTGCTGGACGTATTTGTGGCGAGTACGGCTTTGTTCATTATGCTGCCGCTTTTTCTCGTTGTGGCTGTTGCCATAAAGATGGATAGTCAGGGGCCTGTGTTTTTCAGCCAACGACGTGTTGGTGAAAATGAAAAAGAATTTGATATTTATAAGTTTCGTACTATGTGCGAAGACGCAGAAAAACAAACAGGTCCTGTTTTAGCTACTGTTGACGATCCCCGCATTACAAGGGTGGGACGTTTTATGAGGGCGACTCGCATTGACGAGCTGCCGCAATTGCTGAATGTTCTTGTTGGCGAAATGAGTATTGTGGGGCCTCGACCAGAGCGGGCTTTTTTTGTGGAGATGTTGAAAAAAGAATTGCCGGAGTATATTCACCGGCATAACGTAAAACCTGGGATTACCGGGATGGCCCAAGTTTGCGGCAATTACAGCACTTCTCCTTATTGTAAGCTGGTGTATGATTTGATTTATATACAGCAATGTCATGTGCTCACCGATGTGATGCTTATGTTGAAAACGGTAAAAGTTTTGGTTTCTCCTAAACATTCTAAAGGGGTCGATAAGAAGGAAGCCGAGCCTGTGAGAATATCATAATATGATTGATAAAGAGGAGAATATGCAAATGGACTATCATGAGAAGCGTGTATGGGGGCGGATTAGCGTTGTTCAACAGGTTCGGCTGCGTGCGGAAAGAAACTTAAAAAAAAC
>NZ_JAQUZF010000090.1:0-11115 GCF_028691475.1 Anaeromusa sp. | reverse complement strand
GGTTTGGCGGCCGTGGCGGACGGCGAGGTGCTGGCTTCCTTGGCCTTGCCGCTGGGGGGCTTGCTGTCGGAGCAGCCTTTAGAGGAAGTGCAGCGACAGTTGGGGGCCTTGCATGCGGCGGCCCGCTCGCTAGGCGTGAAAAAAGAGCATGATCCTTTTATGACCCTGGCTTTTTTGAGCTTGCCCGTCATTCCCAGGTGGAAGCTAACCGATCTCGGCTTGGTAGATGTAGATCTTTTTCAGATAGTGCCTGTTTCTCTTGCGGCTGCTGAGTAAGAAAGTATTCCATATTCTTTTGAGGCTCCTGCTTTATTTGTAAAAATAAAGCAGGAGCTTTTTGGTTATAACTGGAATAGTATGAAGAAATTACAGTATGAGAAAATCGATGGAAAGCAAGCATAACAGTCCAGCATTTTGTAGCGGGAGTTGATGGTGTTATGTGGAATCGAATTTCGTATCGGGACAAATTGCTGCTCTGGGTCATGCCTGTGCTGCTCCTGGGTTTGGTTGCCTTGGCCGTTGGCGCGTATTGGTACAGTCACAAAGTGGTGGAGGAAAAACTGACCCAAAGTATGCTGGCGACGGCGGAAAAAGCGGCCGCTGGCCTCGAGCTGTGGTGTCGCACCTTAGTGGTAGAACCGGAAACCATTGCGGCGACGCCTGCAGCGAAAGCTATTAACGAAAGTTTTGCACAAATTGATGCGCAGAACTTGAATCGAAAGAAATTTTTGCAAGCCCACTATCCGGATCTGTTCTTGGATATTTACGCAGCGAATCGGGAGGGCGTATACCATTCCTTGTATTTGGAAGGAACTGAGGGCCGCATTTATGTCGGCAACGTGTGGAGCCGAGAGTATTTTCAGTCCATTATGGCAGGCGGCGGTACGCAGCTGACGCCGCCGCTGCTTTCAAGGACGACCGGGAAACCAACTATCTTTGCTGTTGCGCCTATTTTGGATGAGAACGACAAACCGCAAGGCTTGGTGGGAGCCGGAATTTCGCTGGGTTATGTAGAAAAAATGGCCCAAAGCATGCGTGTTGGCGAAACTGGCTATGGTATTATTGTTGCGAAAGACGGAACCTTTATTTATCATCCGCGTCATGATTTTATCATGGTTAAGCGCATTAGCGAATTTCCGGATGAGTCCATCCAGGAACTGGGGCGCCAGATGCAAAGCGGCGGTTCCGGCGTATATCGTTATGAGTTTGAAGGACAGAAGAAAGTAGCTTTTTATGCTGCCGTGCCTTTTGCCGGCTGGTCGGTAGCGACTACTATTGAAGAAGCGGAGCTGCTGGCGCCGCTGCGGCAGATGCTGCAATTTTTATTAGGCATTACCACGTTGATTTTGGTAGTTGTCGGTCTTGTTTTGTGGCTGGCGGCTAGGCGCTTGACGCAGCCATTGCGGCAATTGGACCAACAGGCTCGGCGCATTGGAGAAGGAGATTTGGAGACGCCGCTGCTGCGGCTGGATTCGGGAGACGAAGTAGGACGCTTGGCTGCAGCCTTTCGTTATATGGTAGAGATGCTGCGGCAGATGGTGAGGGAACTGGCTCAGAAAAACCAGGACCTTGAAGAAGCGCGCAACCGCCTGGAACAAAAGGTCGCAGAAAAGACGCAGGACCTTATGGCGTCGAATGAAGAATTGACGGCCATGAATGAGGCGCTGGAACATGCGAATAGCCGCTTGGAAGAGGAAGTGGAAATTCGGCGTCAGACAGGCGAGCGCCTGCAACTGCGGGAGCGCCAATATTTGGCGGCGATGGATCTAGTGACTCGGCCTGCGAGCGAGAGCAGCCAGTGCTTGGAAATTATTTTGCGCAACGCCTTGGAATTGGTTAACGCACCCAGCGGTTATATTGGTCTTTACGATGTCAAAGCGCATGAATTTGTGCTGCATCATGCCAAGGGCCTGCACGCCCCGCGGATTCAAAAAGCGTTTCCCATGGGGATCGGCATGCAAGGCAAGGTCTACGCGAGCGGAGAGCTCTTATATGTAGAGGATTACCGGACATATCCGAAACGCATCAGCGATACGTATTTGGCCAGTATGACGAACATTATCATGCTGCCACTGAAAAATGGCGCTGACGTATGCGGGGTATTCGCCGCCAGCTGGGAAGATGAGGTACGCCGCATTCATGAAGAAGATGTGGAGACGCTTCGTCAATTTGCCGACTTGGCTTCGGTGATTTTGGAGCGGGTGCAAGCGCAGGAAGTCATTCGCCATATGGCTTTTCATGATTCTCTTACAGGCCTGCCCAATCGAGCGGGGCTGCAAGAGAAACTGCGGGAGGAACTCGTCATCAACAACGAAACAAAGAAAGGCGCTCTTTTCTTTGTTGACATGGATGATTTGAAGGCAATTAATGATAATTTCGGACACTCTAGCGGCGATCATGTAATTATTACCGCCGGAAATATTCTGTGCCGGGTCCTGGGGAAAGACGCATTTGTTTCGCGCTTAGGAGGCGATGAGTTTATCGCGGTGCTCTCCGACTTAGAAAGGGAAGCGGCCAGCGCTGTAGCCGAACAGGTCATTCGGGAGCTGAGCTGCGAATATGCGGTGGCGGGACGGCAGGTGCATTTATCTGCCAGTTTGGGCGTTGCTTTATACCCGGAAGACGGAGAAACAGAGGAAGAGCTTCTTAAACGGTCGGATAGCGCCATGTACGCCGCTAAACGGGCTGGGAGAAACTGCTGGCGTTTTTATGAAACGGCGTTGTCTGATGAAGCGTATGAGCGGATGGCTCTGACTAATAGCTTGCGCCGGGCCTTGGAAAACAAAGAGCTGTTCTTACAGTACCAGCCGCAGCTTGATTTGACTTCAGGACGCGTAAGCGGTTTTGAAGCGCTGCTGCGCTGGCGAAGTGAAGAGCATGGATTTGTTTCGCCAGCCAAGTTTATACCTATTGCCGAAGAATGCGGCTTGATTTTGCCGATTGGCGCCTGGGTGTTGGAGGAAGCGGCGCGTTTTGCGAAGCGGTTGGCAGCGAGAGGCTTTGGAGAGGTTCATATCGCGGTCAATATATCGCCGAAGCAGCTGTTGGCTGCGGATTTTGTGAAGCAGGTGCAGGATATCTTGACTCGTGAAGAGGTTGCGATGGAGCAAATTGTGTTGGAAGTGACCGAAGGAATCATGATCGAATCGATGGAAGAAAGTATCGGCAAACTATGGGAACTCCGGAAAATGGGGCTGCTTCTGGCTTTGGATGATTTTGGCACAGGCTATTCTTCGTTAACTTATCTGAAGCATCTGCCGATCAACCTTCTAAAGATGGATAAATCGTTTATTAATGTCGAAGAAATGGAAGGAACCCAGGAAGAAATGATTGCTTCCATTATCTCTTTGGGCCATACCTTAGGCATGGTTTTAGTGGCGGAAGGCGTGGAAACCGAGGTGCAGCAAGAGGTGCTGAAGCGGCGAGGCTGCGACTGTTTGCAAGGTTATATTTTCAGCCGCCCTGTAGATGCCGAAGAAGCCTTGAAATTTTTAATGTAAAATTTTGTCATGGAGCTTGTTTTCAAAGAAGAAATAAAGGTGCATCGCCGATAATAAGCAGTAAGGATTTCTATCTTGACGCATAAGGAGGCGAAACCATGAATGTTTCTTCGGCAACAAGCAATTGGTGGCAATATCTGCAGCGGCTGCAGAACAATTCTACTGCGGATCAGAGTACCACTACGCAAACAACAGCCACGACCTCGGAAACAAAATCTCGGTATGAAGGTCAGGACAGTGAGACAGCTGCGGCATTCTTTAGCGGGCTCATGAGTCAAGGATTAGTGCCAGTAAGTGGGAGTACTAGTTCAGATACGGCCGAAAGCAGCAGTGATAACACTTCGAAGTTGGAAGCTGTTTTATCTTCCTTTCTCGACAAAGTAAAAAACGGTACCGTAACCGATGACGATTTGACAGCGTTGCAGAGCGCCTTAAATGAATCTGACGACGCCACTACGCTGGCTGCCGCACCACCGCCGCCGCCGCCGCAACATGTCAATAGAGATGAACTGTCGGCCTTGCAAAGTCTGCTGGCCAGTCTAAGTGATTCTAGTGAAGAGACCGATACGGCAGCGGCTGTAGCAGGAACGTTGGCTTCATCAACCGATTCGTCGACAACTTCCGCGACGACTTCCACCGACACGGCCAGCACAACCGAGTCAGACACGACGAGCGACAGTACTAATGGCACTTTCAGTCTAGCTTCGTTCTTGCAGAAAGTGGAAGACGGGACCGTTAGTACTGATGATTTGAATGAATTGGCGGATCTGCTCAAAGAGATCGAAGCCGAGAGCCAAGCGGCTTTCATGCCGCCGCCGCCTCCGCCGCCGATGCAAGTGGCGGCCAGCGCCTATGACACCAATCAAAGCTACAGCGTAGCCAGCACGGACAGCACTACTGCCGCGCAGAGCGTATAGAGAACGGAAAACAAAACAGGAGTAGAGTGAGTAGAGTGAGGGCTTTTAAAGGACTATTGTGTTTGCCATTTCTTTGAGTGTTCCTCAGTTGTACTTTCTACTAAAAAAACCGCCTTTTGGCGGTTTTTTTAGGTTCTATTGTTTCTGCTTTTGTGTATCCCTCTGTCGTACCCTCCTTTTACTCCCTCTACTCCTGTTCAAAATTACGTCCCTATTATTTTTTTAGTCTCAGGCGCAGTAAGAGCGAGGCCAGGCGACGCCCCAGAAAGGGAACGCGTTCGGCGTCGGCTAAGGTCAAACCGCCGCAAGCAAGGAGGATAGCGGCATACAAGACTGTCGCTAAGAGAATCAGCGGGAGCAGCAGCCAAGCGATTGGGATGTTATAGGGCAGTAAAAAGACGAATGCCTCGTAGATGGCGGCGGACATGAGCAGCGTAGCCAGGATGGTTTTGCCCAGTTCCGCCCAATCCGTGCGAAAACCGGTGTGGCGGGAAATCCAATAGTAGTTGAGCAGGGCGGCAACGCCGAAATCCGCATTCGTAGCCCAGGCGGCGCCGCAAATGCCCAGCGAAGGAATGGCTGTGAGCACATAGTTAAGGACGATCTTTACTATGGCGGCCAGGCCCATATTGATTACCGGCAGTGTAGGGCGGCCCAAACCCTGAAGAACGCCGGTAGTGACTTGATGTACGCCCAACAGGTATACGCCGAAGGCCAGCACCTGAATGACGTCTCCCGCTTGCGGCGCGCCATAGACAACAGTCGCTACCGGTACCGCTAATACGTACAAAGCGCCGGAAGCGGGGAAAATAACGAGATTCGTCATGCGCATGGCCGTGGTAATGCGTTCTTGCACTTCGTGTTTTTGCCCCAGGGAGGCCACGGCGGAGACGGACGGTACAATACTAGTAGCTAAGGCGGCGGTCATCATCGTAGCTAGATTTACCAAAGGAACGCCCATGCCCGTAAGATAGCCAAACAGTTCAGTAGCTTGAGTGATGCTGTAACCAGCCGCTTCCAGACGAACCGGTACGATGAGCAAATCCAAGTTGGCAACGACAGGCAGCATTAAGCTGGCTAAGGACACCGGTAAAGCTAATTTGAAAAGGCGCTTAAACAGTCGCCCTAAGGATTCTGTTGGTTGTGCGGTCGGCGTAGCTGCTTCCCCAATCGATTTTTCCTGTCGGCGTAAGCGAGCGTAATAGTAGAGTAGCACCGCCAAGCCGGCAGCGGCGCCGGCAGCGGCGCCTAAGCTGGCGCCGCCGGCGGCGAAAGCAAGGCCTTGGGGCAGCAGCAGGCTGGCAAAAAAAAGCATGGCCATAACTCGAAAAAGCTGTTCGACTATTTGTGAGACTGCTGTAGGAGTCATGTATTGCCAGCCTTGCAGATAGCCGCGCAAGCCGGCAATGAGGGTGACCAGAAAGACGGCTGGGGATAAGGCTAAAAGAGAATAATAAGCGCGGCCGTCACGAATAAAGCCAGCGTCAATCAGCCATGCGGCGCCCCAGTACATTGCCAAGCTTAAAATGAGACCGGTGGCGGTGAGAAAGCAAAAAGACGCTCGGAAAAGCTGTCGTCGTCCCAGGACGTCATTTTTGGCGATTTTTTCGGCAGTAAGAATGGAAATGGCCACAGGAATGCCTGCGGTGGAAAGGCTCAGGGCCAACAGATAGAGAGGGAAGGCCATTTGGTAGAGGCCAATTCCTTCGCCGCCAAGGACCCGAGAAAGAATAATCCAGTTGAGAGAACCGATGACCTTAACAACCATGCCTGCGGCGGTAAGGATCAAAGTACCCTTAAGAAGTCGGTTGCTGGTACTTTTTTCTTGTGTCATGAAGTGCAATCATCCTTTTTGGAAGTCGTTTGAACGAAAGTTCTTTTGTATAGGTAACCTGCAAAAAGCAGTGTCTAGCTATGCTATATATATAAAACCATGTTTTGGGCGTAATAGGAAGTCTTTTTTTTGTTTTAGAGGTTGACGCGATAAAAAGGATGAAGTAATATAAAAACAATGATAGTGAGAATCAATATCAAAATCAATTTAAATAATGCAACAAGGTGTTATTAGAACAAGAAAAACGAGTTAAAGGAGGAAAAAAGATGTCAGTCATGGTTATCGGGGGAGATTACTTAGGGGTAATCGAAAAAAATCTTTACTCTTTGGGAGTTACGAAGCTAGTTCATATCGATGGACGTAAGGCAATAAAAAAAAGTCGCTTAAACATTCCCAAACAAATTTCCTGTGTCTTGGTTTTTACAGACTATGTGAACCATAATATCGTCAAAATTGTTAAAGACGCGGCGAAGACACAAGGGGTTCCTTCTTTTTTCACTAAACGCTCCTGGGGAGCAATGGAAGCGGCTTCTATGCAGGATGAGTTGTTAAAATTGCAGAGGGCGAACTAAATTATCAAGGAGGATTTAAACATGTCTTTATGGATTCACACGGATTGGCAGGAGGCAGTTGTGCAGATTCACGGAACGGTCAAATGCGAGCATGTAGAGGAATTTCGGCAGCGTTTGTTAGCGTGCGTGACCCAAGGATATCGGCGTATTGTTTTACATGCAGAGCAGATGGTGTCGGCTGAATGCGAAGCGATGCTAGATGAAGTGGATCATCAACTGATTTGGCTTGGCGGCGCTTTGATTCGGACCTGGGAGGAGCCGGAGCTTGCATAAGCCGAAAAAAGAGAATGCTACGATCTGATGGAGAAAGTCTTTGAACTTCGTTTCATGAGGGCATGATACGGAGTTTATTTTATTTGCAGAGGAGTAAGGAACATGAAAAAAATTGCAGTAGTTTATTGGAGCGGTACTGGGAATACGCAAGCTATGGCGCAGGCTGTGGCAGATGGGGCCAAGCACGAGGGGACGGACGTATTTCTTTTGGAAGCGGCGTCGGCATCGGCGGCGGACGTTGCGGCTGCTGACGCTGTGGCGTTTGGGTGCCCGTCGATGGGGGCGGAAGAATTAGAAGAAATGATAATGGAGCCCTTGGTAGCCGAATGTGAACCGGTGCTTTCCGGCAAACCGCTGGCGTTGTTTGGCTCCTATGGTTGGGGCAATGGCGAATGGATGCAAGAATGGGAGAGCCGTATGCAGAAAGCCGGTGTGCAAATGGTAGCGGAAGGATTGATTGTTAATGGCGCCCCGGACGCAACCTCTTTGGCGCAATGTGAGGCGTTGGGAAGGCAATTGCGCTAACTATAAATAGAGCGCTGCCAGCGTTATTCCTAGCAAGGAATAACGCTTTTTTCTTTGCTTCTATGCTACAATGAAAAAACAGTGTATAAAGGCGGAGGAAAAGACAGTGGGAAGTGTGACACGCTTGCAGGGGTTGGCTTTGTTGTTGGCAACAGCGGTGCTGTGGAGTACCAGCGGCATAGGAATAAAATGGGTGTCTTGGCATCCGTTGGCCATTGCCGGAGCGCGCAGCGGGATTGCGGCCATCGTGGTTTGGGCGGCGTTTCGCAAGACGGAGCTATATTGGAACCGGTCGTTAGTTATCGGCGGCATTGCCAATGCGCTTACGGTGCTTCTTTTCGTGTCCGCTACCAAGCTGACAACGGCAGCTAACGCTATTTTATTACAGTATACATATCCAGTCTTTGTTGCCGTGCTGGGAATGATGTTTTTGCAGGAGAAGCCATGTCGGGCGGATTGGCTGACTATGGGAACTATCTGCGCCGGCATGGTGCTGTTTTTTCAGGAACAGATGTCACCGGGGCGTTTGGAGGGCAATATACTGGCTATTGGCAGCGGCGTGACCATGGCTGTAATGGTGGTGGCGCTGCGCAGCCAGAAAGAAGGATCTCCCTGGGGGTCGGTGCTATTGGGCAACGTGCTGGCTGCGGTATGCGGCTTGCCTTTTTTCTTTGACGGCGGACCCGGGGAGGAAGGCTGGCTGGTGCTAATCGCCTTAGGGGTGGTGCAGCTTGGCTTATCCCATGTGTTATATTCTATAGCAATTAAGCAGGTAACCGCGTTAGAGGCATCTATTGTTACCATGGTAGAGCCCTTGCTCAATCCAATCTGGGTGTTTTTGCTCTTAGGAGAGCAGCCTGGCATTTGGGCATTGTGGGGAGGCGGCGTTATTTTGACAGCAATGGCGGTGCGCTACGTCCTGCCTGAATTGAGGCGGCGCATCGGTTGATTGAAATAAAGGGTTTCTAAGTTTTGAGAGCCTGGGAAAGGAGGAAGAGAGAGGGTTTGCGAGAAGGACAAATCAATTTTCGTGCTTTTCGCGAGTTTCGCGGTTGGATAATAAATTCGAGAGACGTTGCTAACGAACCGCGAAATACACGAAATACGCGAAAGGGGCTTTTAAGAGTATAAACGGCGGCATAATTGTATTTGAGACAAGATTTCCGCGCGCCTCGCAAAAGCAGGCTAAGGCGGCAGTTTCTTAACTCGCTGCGCTCAAACAGGCGAAACTGTCATCCGCCTTTCCCTGCTTTTACGTCCTGCGGACCGTCTTGCTCCAATAAAAGTCTCAAATACAATCACGGTCGCCGCAGCCTTAGTCGAACCCTCCGTGACTCCCGCGACTCTTGTTCAATATTTCCAAGGTTCTGTGTGACGTTCCTCTCAAAGGACCGCGCAGCGGTTATTCTGATTGTTGCTTTTCTGAAGAAGGCGCTTGAAAAATCAGAATAAATTTTACTCAAGAAAGGATTTGTAAAAATAAAGCGAATTAATATATAGATATAGATTTTTCTTGAAAACAGCTTTTGCAAACCGGGAGGGCACTTGTGTGAGCAAAAAGTGGTGGCTCCTGCCAGGGCGGGTTTGGCAGGGGCTGAGTATGCGTAAAAAACTGGGCTTGGTCTTTGCAGTTTTGACGGTAGCGCCCTTGCTGTTGACCACTTTTTTGACATGGCAATCCTATGGAACGGCTATGCGGGAAACGGTAGTGGAGCGGAATCGGCAACTGGCGGAACAGATAGGTTCTGACCTGGAGTGGGTCTTTGCGGAAAAGATGCGCTTACTGCGGCTGATGGCCAAAACCGCTGCCATTCGGTCCATGGATGCGGAGCGTCAAAATGAAGCGCTCCGTCAAATGGTGCGGCAGTATCCGGACATACAACTGGCCGTGGTGGCGGACGCGCAGGGACGGCAAGTGGCGCGTTGGGACGGACGGATGGAAGAGGCCCGGAATATTTCCTATTGGGACCGGTCCTACTATACAGAGGTATTGAGTACAGGGAGTACTGCTATTTCCGATGTGCTGCTGGCGAAAAGTACGCAGAAAATGGGAATTGTTGTAGCGGAGCCCATTATGGCAGACGAGCGTATTGCAGGAGTATTGATCGTCAATATCGAGCTTCGCGCCTTGTTGAATCGCATCGGAGCGACGATAGTGGGCGATTCCGGCTATGCCTATGTGGTAAACCGCAATGGACGCATGATTATGCATCCTGATTTGGGGCTACTTGCCGAAGGCGTGGATGCATCTTCAATGCGGCCCGTGCAGGAAGTGCTGGCGGAACATAACGGTTCCCTTGAATATGAAGATGTACAAGGTACTACGCTGTTGGCCAGCTATCGTTTTGTGCCGACGACCCGCATGGGGGTTGTTGTGCAGCAGCCGCTGCAAGAGGCGATGGAGCCGGTTGCCGTATTAAAATGGGTAGTCTTGGTGATTGCCTTGCTTTCGTCCGCTTTAGCGGCGGCAGGAGCGCTCGAATTGGCGCGTACCATGGCTAAGCCGCTGGTGCGTATTTCTGAGGCTACCCGCCGTTTGGCCGCAGGTGATTTGAGTTTTCGCCTGCCGGTAACAAGCAAGGATGAAATCGGACAATTGGCGGCTAATTTCAACGACATGACAGAGCAGCTATTGCATCGTGACGAGGCTTTGAGTCATGTTCAGGGGGAATTGGAACGGAAAGTAGCGCTGCGTACGCGAGAGCTGCAGGCATTAAATGAAGAATTGCGGCGTATTTCCCGGGCCGACGGCTTGACCGGCTTGGCCAACCGGCGCTATTTTGACGAATTTCTGCAGCGTGAATGGCTGCGGGCTAGACGAAACCAGGAATGCCTGGCTTTAATCATGATCGATGTGGATGAGTTTAAAAGTTACAATGATTATTATGGGCATTTGCACGGTGACGATTGTTTGCGCCGTATCGGGGCGGCGTTAGTGCAGACGGTCAAGCGCAGCAGCGACTTGGTGGCTCGCTATGGCGGTGAGGAGTTTGCCGTGGTTTTACCGGCTACCTCGGAAAAAGGCGCATTGGAGCTGGCTGTGCAGATTCAGCAGGCCGTGGCCTCTGCCTGCATTCGTCATGAACGTTCTCATAGCGGGGAAGTTATTACTGTCAGTATGGGGATCGCTACATTTATACCGCAAGGAGATGAAACCTATAGAGAACTTGTGGCCGTAGCGGACCAGGCACTGTACCAGGCCAAGCGGCAGGGGCGAAATTGTATTTGCCTCGGGAGCCACTAATCGGGAGCTACTAATTCATGCGCATCTCGCGGCAACGGGGTGCTTTTTCCGCTGTACGTCGTCAGAAAGCCTCGGCAGAGCGCCGCTATGCCTGCGTTTTCTTCCTCGTCTAGCGAAAAAATCGGTTCTATAATAAATGTTGGGGTAAGCACGCAAGAGCATGTTTACTCCAACATTTTTTTGCACAAAAAATGAGCATAAAGTAAATAACTCACATACAATTAAAGTTGCTAGACACTAATCGAAAGGA
>NZ_JAQUZF010000007.1:45809-50208 GCF_028691475.1 Anaeromusa sp. | reverse complement strand
TTTTTTTGCAGGATTTGCGATTTGGAGCGCGAATTGCTCAAGTGTAGTAGATCCCGAAATGTTCTGAGAGAAGAAGAGGAGGAAGGAACATGATCAAACGGGCAGAGGAATTGCAGCGCGAGGTGCGCAAAGAAATGCTGGGTGGTCAAGGGGATGTGACACTGGTGCATTTGCTGCAGGGCGAAGAGTTTCAAGGCAAAGGGCGCTTGTTTTCACACAACATCATTAATCCAGGCTGTTCGGTGGGCTTTCATCAACATAACGGTGATGTGGAAGCCTACTATGTGCTCAAGGGCCAAGGCGTTTTTGACGACAATGGCGCCAAAAGCACAGTGCTGGCTGGGGATTTATTGTTTACCAAGGACGGAGAAGCGCACAGCCTGGTCAATGAAGGGCCGGAGACGCTGGAAGTGATTGCTCTTGTATTATATTCATAGGAGGCTGGGGGATTGAAGCAGTTATTGATCTATTGTCATCCCCAGTCGGGCAGCTTTTGCCGAGCTATCGCTGATACAGCGGTGCAGGCCATCCATGCCCGGGGGGATGAAGTGATGATGCGAGATTTGTACGCGATGCATTTTGTTCCTGCTCTAAGCGGCAGAGATTTATTGTCTTTTGCCGAGGCGCAGACGCCTCCGGATATTATTGAGGAGCAGCGTCATATCGCCTGGGCGGATCGGCTTATTTTTGTATATCCTCTCTGGTGGTCTGCCATGCCGGCGGTGCTGAAGGGGTATATCGACCGGGTTTTTGCGGAAGGTTTTGCGTTTTCCGCCGCTGAAACTGGCTTGCAAGGGTTGCTTGCAGGGAAAGAAGTACTGGCTTTTACAACCATGGGTATGCCGGAGGCGCTCTGCGAGGAGAGCGGCGTAGCCAAGTCCGTGCGTTTGGCCGTGGATGAAGGAATCTTTTCGCTGTGCGGCATGAAGGTATTAGAACATCGTCTTTTTGGCTCGGTAACGGCCGTAGATGACGCCGCCCGCCAGAAAATGTTGGAAGAAGTAAGTCAGAAGGTGCGGACTCTATAAATGAAGGAAGCGGCGAGGCTGAGTCTGTCTTCGGCCATGCACCCTTGGCGGAATTTGGCGCTGGAAGAGTATTTGCTGCGTCAAGTGAAGCCGGACCAAGTGCGGCTTTTTTTGTGGCGAAATGAACAGACCGTTGTGATCAGGAGTAGAGGGAGGGCTCGGCGGAGCTGGATTGAACAAGAGAATCAGAGGGCTCGAATGAGGGAGTATATTTGAAATTTTATTTGGAGTAAGACTGTCTGCAGAGCGCATGAAAGCCGCCTTTAAATAGGCGGCTTTCATGCATTATTCCCAATCTGCAATTTTAATTTCTACGCATTTAACAATGTCCCGTTTCTTTTCGAAACCCTCCCGTGACTCCCGCGACTCCTGTTCGAGCCTAGTGCTTTCTCAAATTTAGCCTCCGATAAGAGGCCGGACTTCGTCAAGACGGAAAATGACCAGATGCAGGTCTTCACCGATTTCTTTCTCTCCATAGTCCCGGCGGCGCAAGGCGAAGAGACGCTCGCTGTTGGTTTCATCGCCAGTCTTGGTCAAGTACAGCCGTTTTCCTTGGTGCCCATGCTGTAAGAATAGATAGCAGGCATGCGGATTTTCTTGAATGTTGGCCCAGGTGCGCCGGTCCCGCATGATAAAGGCAAGTTGTCCGTCCGGGAGAAAATGCGGCGTAGCGTATACGGCGCTGGAGACTTGGCCTTTGGCATTGGCGGTGGAGAGGGTGCCGGTTCCTTTGTTAGCGGCAAAAAATTCTTTCAGTTCTTCTAATTGTTTCATAGTAACTCCGCAGACAAAGCTAGGTGCTTTTATCTGACGGAACTCACCTCCTTGATTTTTCTTGTTAATAAATATTCTCCACTAATATAAAAAATCCTTCTTGACGATTGCTTTTTTTTTACTCTTCTTCTAAGATGAGAGTAGAGTTTTTGAAAACGGAGCGTGTAGGTTGCAATGAATGTGCCGGTATCGTTATTTTTGGTCTTTTTTACGCTTCTTTACGGCTTGATGTGCTTTTATGTATATCGCCGGGTAGCGTTTGGTTTGCGGCGGCGAACGCAGATCGTTTTGCGAATTGTGGCGTTTGGGTTGTTTTTGGTTCCTTTTTTGCGGTTGTTGCGCCCAGGTTGGGGCGAAAATCTGGAGATCATTGGCGGTTGGTGGCTGGGATGGCTGACTTATTTTGTACTATCCCTGCTGCTGTTAGAGGCGGGGTGCTTATTTTTAAAGCGTCCCTGGCGGAGACCGTTGACTGTCGCTGCAGCCCTGCTGGCGCTGGCTATTTTCGCGTATGGCTGGAATCAAGCCCGACATCCGGTGGCTCAGCCCTATGAGGTGACCATCGCCAAGGAATTTCCCGGACGAGAGAGCCTGACGATTGCCATGGTGTCGGATGTGCATATTGGCGCGTTGATTGATCGGGAACGTGTAGAGGAATTGGTGCGGCGCCTTAATGCGCAGCAGGCGGATATCATTGTTTTTGTAGGCGATACCATTGATCAGGATGCGGACTATCTGCCGAGGCATGGCATACCCCAAGTTTTGCGGGGGCTGAAAGCGCCGCTAGGGGTGTATGCGATCATGGGAAATCATGAGTATATCAGCCGTAAGCCGGAAAAAGCTCTTAAATATTTGGAGGCCGGCGGTTTGACGGTGCTTAGAGATCGCTGGCAATTGGTAGGAAATGGCTTGGTTTTGGTGGGTCGCGATGACTTCGGGCGCAGCCGCTATCAGCCGGGCGAAAGCGATCCGTTGGAAGACATTTTGGCCGGGGTGGATTTGACTCGGCCGGTTGTGGTGATGGATCACCAGCCGCGGCGTATTGACGAGGCGGCAGTGGCCGGTGCGGATGTGCTGTTATCCGGGCATACCCACCAGGGGCAGATGTGGCCGATTTCCTTGATTACGCATGCGATGTATGAGCTTGACTGGGGAATGCTGCAGCGCGGCAATATGACGATGATTGTTTCGAGCGGCTACGGCGGCTGGGGGCCTCCTTTGCGCGTAGGCACCCAAAGCGAGATTGTGCTGTTGAAGCTGCATTTTGCAGGTAATACGACGGAGCGAGGTCGAAACACAGAGTGACAGAGGAAAAGTGAGAAGAAAAGAACGGAACGCAGAGTAACAGAGTAACAGAGGAAATGCCAGAGAGAAGAATTTGAACAGGAGAATCGGAGTCGCGGGAGGGTACGCAGGGAACGGAACTCAGAGTAGCAGAGAAAGGCCAGAGAAATAAGTGGTGGGGCTGGCTTTGGCGTCATTGCGAGCGCAGCGCGGCAATCTCTCCGGTGTTATATAACTGAACACAGAAAAGTAAGGAGGCAAAGATATGGCTAAAATCGTAGTAACAGGTAAGTTATTTCCTGAGGTATTGGCGCGGCTGGAGGCGGAGGGGACCGTTGTCTCTTGGCAGCAGGAAGGGCGCATGCCGCAAGAGCGGCTGCTGGAGGAAATAGCAGATGCTGAGGGTTTGCTTTGCACGGGCGTAGCGGTAAATGAGGCTCTTTTGGCTGCAGCTCCGCAGTTGAAAGTAGTTGCGAATACGATGGTGGGCTATGATAATATTGATGTCCCGGCTTGTACGGCTAAAGGGGTTGCGGTGAGCAACACCCCTGGCGTTTTGGTAGAGGCGACAGCGGATATGGCGTTTGGACTCTTACTCTCGTCGGCGCGGCGTATCCATGAAGGCTGGGCGTACGCCAAAGCCGGCCGGTGGACGAAATCCCTGGGCCAGTGCGGCGGTGATTTGGGTCTGGGTTGTGATTTATACGGCAAGACGTTGGGGATTGTCGGCATGGGAGATATCGGCAGCGCCGCGGCGCGCCGGGCGTTAGCCAGCGGCATGCGCATTATCTACCATAACCGTCGCCCCCGGGCGGATGAAGCGAAGTTTGAAGCATCCTACCGCTCTTTTGACGCGTTGCTGGCGGAAGCGGATTTTGTATTGGTTCTTTCGCCCTTGACGGCGCAAACGCGCGGCATGTTCAATGCGGAGGCCTTCGGTAAAATGAAAAAAGGCGCCTATTTCATCAATGCCGCCCGCGGCCCCATTGTGGTGACTGCGGACCTGGTGGCGGCTCTCAAGAGCGGGCAGCTGGCGTATGCCGCGATGGATGTAACCGATCCGGAGCCGCTGCCTGTAGACCATGAACTCTACCAAATGGACAATGTCTTGATTACGCCCCATATCGCCAGCGCCGGACGGCAGACGCGGGAAGCCATGATGAACCTGGCCGTGGATAATTTGCTGGCGGCGTTGCACGGACAGCCTATGCCGACCTGCCTTAATCCCGAAGTGTTTAAATAGAAGTCGTGGTTGTATGTGAACTGAAAAGCAGAAGGAGCCTGGTTAACGCCAAGCGCCTTCTGCTTTTTTA
>NZ_JAQUZF010000007.1:0-45709 GCF_028691475.1 Anaeromusa sp. | reverse complement strand
GCGGCGTTGCACGGACAGCCTATGCCGACCTGCCTTAATCCCGAAGTGTTTAAATAGAAGTCGTGGTTGTATGTGAACTGAAAAGCAGAAGGAGCCTGGTTAACGCCAAGCGCCTTCTGCTTTTTTATGCTCATCGTAACCCTCTGTCGAAACCTCATCGCGACTCTGGTTCTCGTGTTCAATTCTTTGTTTCCGCAGCCGGTTTTTCATAACTTGTAGGGCCGTTTTCATATCCTACCTGCTTCAGCCACCAGGAAGGATAGAAGACTGGTTGAGCTAAGGCTTTCTGGTCGTTGATATAGCCGTCGTTGTATTTGAGATACAGGTCTTCGGACAGCTTCCACCAATCAGAGAGAAGCGACTGGGCATTGTCTTGGCTGTATTGAGTGAGGAGTTCCCGCGCTTCTTGGCGTTTGCCATTGTTCCACAGGGCAAGGGCTTCTTTTTCTAAGTTCGGCTGCTTACGGAAAGCAGTGGTTTCATACTTGTCCCGTACGGCTTGGATGTCTTGGATCATATAGGAATACTTCAACATGGCGTAGTTGGCGACATAGTTGAAGGACATCCAAAGGCTGTTTTTGTCGAACTTGAGGATATCCGCATGCTGCAGTGACGCTGGCAAGGTGGTAGCGCCAGCATAAAAGGGCATAAAGGTCGTTGTGCCGGGGCGATCCAGGCCGATCCACATTACGCCGCCGATGGCGTCAGGGAGATCGCTGCGGGATTGATTGACATAGGAATAGACGCAGCGGTAGATATTGAGGGGGCGTTCGAATTCGCCGTTGAGAGGCGTTAAGCGGCCTTCCTTGTCGGCCACTGACTCGGCGTTGCCTTCAAAGCGGTTGGGATCGCCAAAAGGACCGGCCGCAAGGCCTTTGGTAAGATCGAATTCGGTTCCTTCGTAGTTGTCGCGATGAATGGCGAATACGTCGCGAGGGGAGAGCTTTTTATCCGGCTTTACAGCGAAGGCATACGCTCTTGTGTAAGGGCCTTCCGTCCAGGGAGAAAGCTCTAACGATGGAGCCGCCAGCATCTGGGCGCGCCAAACGCGGCGCAAGGAGTAGTAAGGGTGATGAAATTCTCCGTCGCCATACACGCTGGTAAAGTCGAGCAGTCCTTGCTCCGGCTGCCACCAGCCTTTTTCTTGAGCGATAGAGAAGATGTTTTTGGAGTAAAGCATATCGTTGGCGTCGGGGCGGATGTCGCGGATGCGGAACTGGTTGGCGGCGACAAAGAAGGAATCATCCGGCACGCGCTGCGCCACCCAGACGCCGCTAGTGCCATTTTTGTCGTAGCCTGCCATTTCCATGACCCAACCTTCGTTTGGATCGCCTATCAACAGCGTTTCGCCGGTACCGTAGTAGCCGTAAGTTTCAATGAGCTGGCCCATGAGTAAAACGGCCTCGCGCGCGGTTTTGCAGCGTTCCAAGGCCACTCGGGACAATTCGGAGGAATAGAAAATGCGCTTGCCAGGTTCCGGTTCCGGGTGCACTTTGGCTTTGTCCGTGCATTCGCCGATGGAGAGTTGATGCTCGTTCATAATGCCGTAATTACCGTCGAAATAGGCGTAGGTATGAGAGACCTGCGGAATATAGCCCAAAGGAACGCTGGCTGGGATGCTTTTTACATCGTAAGTGGGGCCGCGGTCTTTTGTATTGAGACGATGGGTTTCGCTTGCGCCCCATTGCGGTTTGTAGTCAAGGGCGACAGTAGAGTAGAACACAGGACGAAGAGAGCCGTCCGGGTGATCTTTAGCCGGAACATAGACCACGCTGGGGTCGCTTAAGCCGTCTTCAGAATGCGAGACCAGCACGGAGCCGTCCATCGATGCACTTTTGCCTACGATCGTGGTGGTGCAGGCCCAGGCGGGCAAGGTTAGGGCGATTGAAAAAAACAAAGTGAAAATAGAGGCATAGTACTTTGATTTCATTGGCAATAACCTCCTCTTTTTATTGTGAGCCCAAAGGCCACACTACTACTTTACTCCAATACCAGAGTGCCGGTTCCTTGTTGCAAATGGCGAGAAGCAATTTTGAAATTGCTGCCTAAGGCCCAAATAATAGTATTGTTGCCGGGCTGCAAGTCTTTATCATACGGATCGCCTGTACGCAGTTTGCGTTTAAATTCTACCGTCATAACGCCGTCTTTTTCACTGCCGGTCAGTTCGAGAATATCGTTCGTCCCTCCCTGGGAGAGGTCGGCCGGATGGGGGCCTCTTGGCGAGGAACTAAAGGAATCTTCGCCTTCCACCTTGCCATTGCGAAGGGTAAAGAGGAGGATGTCGGCGTTTTTCATTTTTCCTTCTGAGCCGAATCCTAGAGCGCTCCAGCCTTTGGCTGGAGCTTGCAGGCCCAGGCAGGCATGGTCTCCGACAAGGCGGCTATATACAACAAGATCTCCGAAAGATTGTTGCTGGCTATATTCTTTGGGATTAATACTGCCGTCGCTTTGCCAGGAAACTTCTGGCGCCTGGCTTTTGGAAAGACTTTGCGAGGGTTTAGAGTCGCTGCAGCCGCCAATAAACAGGGAAAAACTAAGCAGGCTAGCGGCAAGGATCCTACAAGCAGGGAACTTCATGGCGGCACGTCCTTTCTTTAAGTAAAAGAACAGAAAAACCATAGTTTTCCAGAAACGATACATGGATTACTTTCGAGGCTGGCTAAGGAAATCCTCTTAATGGCGGTGAGCAATTTGAACATAAAAAAAGAACCGGCTTAGCCGGCTCAAAAAGAGTATGGACAGAATGTGGAAATATCAAACTGCTTGATGCAGAGATTGCTTATCGCTTTTTTGACTGAGCCAGACGCCGAGAGCGCGGGCTTCTTCCAGGGTATCGGTCTGTTGCAGCACATCGTCTGGTTCGTAGACGCCAATCGCTGTGACCATGCGGTGCTCGCCGAAACCGAGGAGATCTAAAACCTGTCCTACGGAATCGAAATAAGCCTGGAATACGGTGGGCGCTTCCTGGCCTTGGGTAACAGCGAGAGCTACCTTTTTGCCGGGCGTCAGTTTGCTGGAAAAATCGGGCTTAAGAAAGGAGAACATACGGTCTACTAAGAGTTTGAGCTGACCGCTCATTTGCCACATGTAGATGGGCGTACCCAGGACGATCGCGTCGGCAGCGACAATTTCCCGGAGAATGCTTTGGGCATCATCGTCTAAGGTGCAGTTTTCCTGCGTATTACAGGCATAGCAGCTTTTGCAAGGCTGGATGTCAAGCTGGCCTAACTGATACAGCTTGGTTTCAGCGCCGAGGGCAGCGGCTTGCTGCAGCATCGTATTGACGAGATGAGAGGTATTTCCTTGTTGGCGCGGGCTGCCAATGAGACCGATGATCTTCATGAAGACTCATCCTTTCTTGCGCCATGCAGTGCATGAACGGTAGTATGTGAAAATAGAAACTATTAAAATAACTAAAAAAAGTATGAGGTAATTATAGAATATAGAAAGCAGAATGTCAACTACAATGTACGTTCTTGCTGGACAAATGCAAATTGATTATACATTATGCGGAAAAATACAAAATACATATGTAAAAATGTAAAGGATGCCAAAAAATAAAAGTGGCTGGCAGGAAAAAAATACCGTTTAAGGGAATCCTTTTTCCATAGGAAGAAACTTACTCTAGATTCAGTTGGACCTGTAGAATTTGCAAGCGAAACAGCGGCTGATAAGGAAAGCTGAAGATAGGAGGAGGTTAAACAATGCAGCAAGACATGGAAAAAACCTGGCTGGGCCATCCTAGAGGCTTGTTTGTGCTATTTCTGGTAGAGATGTGGGAGCGCTTTTCCTACTATGGTATGAGAGCTTTGCTTGTGTTTTACATGACGAAGCAGTTGCTCTTTTCCCAGGAAGATGCTTCCCATGTTTACGGTCTCTATACGGGTCTGGTGTATATGACGCCCCTTTTTGGCGGCCTTTTGGCGGATCGTTTTTTAGGGCAGCGGCGGGCGGTATATATTGGCGGGTCTCTCATGGCGGTAGGGCATTTTTTAATGGCCTTTGAATCGCTGTTTTTTCCAGCGCTGGGCTTTTTGATTGCTGGTAATGGTCTCTTCAAGCCCAATATATCGACTCAGGTAGGCAGTTTGTATCCGGCAGGCGATAAGCGACGAGACAGCGCCTTCAGCATTTTTTATGTGGGCGTTAACCTAGGCGCATTTTTAGCGCCGTTGACCTGCGGTACGCTGGGAGTTGTGGTCGGCTGGCATTATGGCTTCGGCTTGGCTGGCGTGGGCATGATGGTAGGGCTTTTAATTTATCTGTATGGTCAGCGTTATTTGAAACCAGACCGTTTGACGGCGCGCAAGGAAGCCTCCGCAGAGGCGGAAGCGCCGCTGACGCTGCGGGAAAAACAAAAAATCGCCGCCTTAGTGCTGCTGTGCTTGCTGACCATACCCTTTTGGGCGGCCTTTGAGCAGCAGGGAAATACGTTGGCGCTTTGGTTTGACAGCGATACGGATCGGCAGATCGGCGAGTGGGAAGTGCCGCAGACCTGGTTTCAGTCGCTTAATCCTATGTTCATTTTTACATTGACTCCCGTGATTACCGCTTTTTGGGCTTGGCAGGCCGGGCGGGGCGCACAGCCTGGAGCGATAGCCAAGATGGTCCGGGGCTGTCTGCTGCTGGGCGCGTCTTTTTTGGTTCTGGTTCCTGCCGGAATTTGGTACGATGTGAATGGAACGCCGGTGAGCATGTGGTGGCTGGTGGCCAGTACGCTGGTGATGACGTTAGGGGAGCTGTATCTTTCGCCCATCGGTATGTCCATGGTGACCAAGCTGGCGCCGGCGCGAGCGGTGTCGATGTGCATGGGCATCTGGTATCTGTCGCAGTTTGCCGGCAATCTGTTGGCGGGCTATATTGGCGGCTTTTGGGAAGTGCTGAGCCGCTTTCACTTCTTCTTGCTTTTGGCGTCGTTGGTTTTCGGCGCAGCCTGTGCTACCGCAGTGTACCTATATATAATGAAGCGTTCGCGCTTGCGTGAGGATATGCTTAATGTCTAGGGAGGGAGCCTTTGCTGTATGTGCATCTCACGCTAAAGCCGCCCTTTTTGCATCAGGCTTTGTCAGAAAGCCTCGGCAGAGCTCCACTATGCCTGCATTTTCTTTCTTGCCTGACGTAAAAAATTCTTGGTAAAAAATTCTTTTTTCTCTTCACAAATTTTCTCTGTTTCCTCTGGCTTTTCTCTGTTACTCTGCGTTTCGTTCCCTGCCCTGTGTTCGGTGCCTTCCGAAGGTCGCTTAGGCGGCCTTTTTCTTTTGTGTTTCTTTAAAAAGGAGCTTGCTTTTTGACAAACGAAAGAATATAATCAAACCGAAACGAACATATTCGAACATTGAAAATAAACACAAACGAAAGAGGTGATAAGGCCTTGTTCCAAGTAGAGCGTCAGGAAAAAATTGTACAAATCTTGGAAGAGCGTCCGCGGGTGACCGTCGAGGAGCTGGCGAAACAGCTCGGCGTCACCGCCATGACCATCCGTAGAGATTTGAAATACCTGGAGAGCGTGCAGATTGTGAGCCGGACCTTTGGCGGCGCGGTGCTGAAATCCAAGCTGACCTTAGAGCTGCCGCGACAGGAAAAAGAGATGCAGCACCAGGCGGAAAAAGAGCGTATCGGGCAGGCGGCAGCGGCGTTGGTGGAAGAGGAGCAGACCGTATTGCTGGATTCCGGAACGACGGCGATGGCGATTGCTAAAGAGTTGCTTAAGAAGAAAAACTTGACCATTGTGACGACGGACGTGCTGATTGCGGCCTTTTTAGTGCAAAACAGTTCTTTCGCCATCTATTGCACAGGCGACCGGGTACAGAATGTAACTGGTTCCTGCATGGGGTCCCGGGCGATTGCCTTTTTAAAGGAAATTTACGCGGACATCGCCTTTGTAGGCGCCAGTTCGTTAGACGTGGAGCTGGGCATGAGCGGGCCGACTTTTGAAAAAGCGGAGCTGAAAAAAGAGATCATTCTTTCCGCGGAAAAAGTGATTCTGGTGGCCGACAGCAGCAAGTTCAACCGGCGCAGCATCAATAAAATCTGCAGTCTGCAGGATTTTTCGTTGATTATCAGCGACAAAGGCGTAGCCGCAGAAACGGTGCAGCGTTTGCAAGAAAAAGGCGTGGCCTTGCAGCTGGTATAGATAGAAAGTTAGCTTGAGCTTAGCGTAAGGAGAGAGACAGATGCCAAAGGTGTTAATTGTGGGAGACGACATGACTGGAGTCAATTCCAGCGCAGTGCTGCTGTCCCGCCAGGGTTTGCGGTGCGCGACCTTTTTTGACCTGGACCTGTACACGCCGGAAGAAGGCAAGAATTTGGACGTGGTGGTTGTCAGCACAGACAGCCGCAGCATTGCAGCGCAGGAAGCTTATGACCGGGTAGATAAAGCCATGAAAAAGCTCTATGACAGCAGTGTGCAATTGGTAAATAAGCGCATGGACAGCACGCTGCGCGGCAATATCGGCCCGGAGCTTAAAGCCATTCTCGACAATGTACCCAAAGGAACCATGGCGCTGATGGTGCCGGTATTTCCTACTTCGGGACGCGTCTGTATCGGCGGCTATCTGATGGTTAACCAGGTTCCCTTGGAACAGACGATCGTGGCTAAGGACCCCAAAAACCCGATTACTACGTCGAAAGTGGTGCCGTTAGTCGCTCAACAGCTGGATGAGCCGGTTGGTTTCATCGAGCTCAGTACGGTGCTGCAGGGTTCGGAGGCGGTGAAAAAAGCCATTCTGCAGTACAATGACGAAGGCGTGCGCGTCGTAGTTATTGACGCTACGACCAATGAAACGGTGGCGGATATAGCCAAAGCCGCCAAGGCGACAGGTCTGCCTATTGTGGCGGTGGACCCCGGTCCGTTCACCAGCGCTATGACGGCGGAAGTGGTGGAGATGGAAGAAGCCCGGGGACAGAAGGTATTCTTGACTGTCGGCAGCGTTAGCGATAACACGCGGCGTCAGATGGAAGACATTCGCCTTAAGTATGCGCATCATCTTGTGAATGTATCGGTATTGGACTTGATAGACGACGCCAAGCGGGAAGCGGAAATCGAGCGGGTAGTTCAAGAGATCTGCGTAAACCCGGACGCGTATGAAGTGCTGGGCGTCACCACCACCTGCTGGGAATGCGATGTTATCGATCTGGGCAAAGTGGCCGCAGAGCAGGGCACAACGCAGGATGAGATTTCTCAGCGCATTTCTAAAGGGTTGGCGCGCATTACCGTGCGGGTTATTGAAGAACTGGGCGACTGCATTGGCGGCCTCTTCACCAGCGGCGGCGACGTGACGGTGGCGGTGTGCGATGCGCTGCAGGCCATCTGCATTGAAGTCAAAGATGAAATCTTGCCGCTGGCGGTGTATGGCCGTTTGCACAAAGGCATTTTTGACAAGCATCCCATCGTGACCAAGGGCGGCCTGATTGGCGACGATACGGCCATCAGCAAATGCGTGGACTATCTGCTGATTAAACTTTCTAACGAAAGCTACGCCAAAAAGAACTAGTAAAGCACCAGGCTTTGAACAGGAGTGACCGGAGTCGCGGGAGGGACCGCAGGAGGATTACGAGCTAAGAGAGATTGCTTCGCTTCGCTCGCAATGACGTTTGCGGCAATCTCTTCGCTAGCGTGTTCTACTTGCTATTCTTTTGAAAAAATCCGTAACTCTTTGCGTACCCTCCATTTACTCCCTCTACTCCTGTTGAAAAATCTTTCGCAACCCTCTTTCGTGCCCTCCGGTTACTCTGGTTCTCTTGTTAGTCGTCTTTTAACTACTTTATTTTAAGGAGCTGTTTACTATGCAAAAACCGATTATTGCCATGCCTATGGGCGATCCCGCCGGCGTGGGTCCTGAAATTATCGTGAAATCCTTGAACCTTCCCGAAATCTACGAAACCTGCCGCCCGCTGGTGATTGGCGATGTGTCCGTGTTGGAGCAGGCTATGACCTTCTGCGGTATCAAGCTGGGCATTCATCGTGTGGAAAATCCGCAAGATGGCAAGTATGAATTTGGCTCTATCGACGTTATCGACTTGAACAATGTAGATGTCAAAGAGCTGCAAATCGGTAAAGTGCAGGCGCTGTCTGGCCGCGCCGCCTTTGAATACATCAAAAAATCCATTGATTTGGCCATGGCTAAGGAAGTGGACGCCCTGGCGACAACGCCGATCAACAAGGAATCACTGAAAGCCGCTCACGTTAACTATATCGGCCATACGGAAATTTTGGAAGACCTCTCCAACACCAAGAACCCCTTGACGATGTTCCAGGTATTTGACCTGCGCGTGTTCTTCCTGACTCGCCATGTGTCGCTGCGCCGCGCTTGCGAGCTGGTAACGACGGAAAGCATGTATGAGTTCATTCACCGCTGCGCCAAGGCTCTTGAGGTGCTAGGCGTGAAAAATCCTCGCTTGGCTGTGGCCGGTCTTAACCCGCACAGCGGCGAGCATGGCCTCTTCGGTGACGAGGAAGTGCGTGAAATCGAACCGGCTATTGCCAAAGCCCAAGCAGACGGTTTGAATGTCGTAGGCCCGGTAGCGGCGGACTCGGTGTTCCATTTTGCCTTGAAAGGCAGATATGACGCCGTTCTCTCCCTGTATCATGACCAAGGCCATATTGCGACCAAGATGGTAGACTTTGAACGCACCATTTCCATTACCAACAATATGCCCTTCCTGCGTACCTCCGTTGACCACGGCACAGCGCTGGACATTGCCGGCACTGGGAAGGTCAGCGAAGTCAGCATGGTAGAAGCCATTAAGCTGGCGGCGCAATACGCACCCAATTTCAACAAGCAATAAGCGCTTGTTGGCTGTTTGCGGCGCAATGTTTTGGGGTATGAAGCATTCGCCGCGAAAGCCTTTTTATAAATCGGATATTCTATTAGTACGATTAAGAAAGAAGGGTTAATGATGGATCCGACAGTAAGCATGCTTTCCGTTCTTGGTATTGCTATTTTAATGATTATTGTTTTAAGCATCAAATTCCGCATTCATGCCTTTATCTCTCTGTTGGCCGCTTGTTTTCTCATTGCCTTTGCTACGGGCATGCCTCTCGATAAAATTGGCAAGTCCATTGAAGTCGGGATGGGCGGTACCTTGGGTTTCTTGGCGCCGATCCTGGCGCTGGGCGCTATCATCGGCAAGATGATGGAAATTTCCGGGGGCGCTGAAAAGCTGTCTCGGACGCTGATCAATATTATTGGCAAAAGCCGCGCCGCTTGGGCGATGATGATTGTTGCCTATATCTGCGGTATTCCGGTTTTCCTGCAGGTAGGTATCGTACTTCTGACTCCGATTCTCTTCTGCGTTGTTAAAGAATCGAAGCAGCCTCTGGTAAAAATCGCGCTGGCGATGACTACCGCTTTGACGGTTGTTCACTGCATCGTACCGCCCCATCCGGCAGCCATGGCCATTGCTTTGGCTCTTAAAGCTGATGTGGGTAAAGTGATTTTCTATGGTCTTTTGGTTGGTTTGCCGGCTACCGCTTTGGCAGGCCCCATTTACGGTCACTTCCTGTCGAAAACCAATGATCTGGAAGTGCCGGAGCAGTATCGTTGCGTGGAGCCGACCCCGGATGAAAAACTGCCGGCTTTCGGTATTACTCTCTTTACCATTTTGCTGCCGCTCTTGATGATGATTGGTAAAACCATCATTGAACTCGTAGGCGATAAGAATGCCGCTTACATGCCTATCGTTAATTTCCTGGGCAGCCCGATTACGGCTCTCTTTTTGGCGGCGATTCTTTCCTACTATGTCATGGGTCTGAAACGCGGTTTCTCTTTGGGCGATTTGGCTAAGAAAACCGAATCCGCCATGGGCCCGATGGCTACGATTATTTTGGTTATCGGCGCTGCCGGCGCGTTCAACCGCGTCATCCTGGACAGCGGCATCGGCGAAGTCCTCAAAACCGTGCTGACAACCATTCAGATCAGCCCGTTGATCATGGCTTGGGTTATTGCCATTGTCATGCGTTTTGCCATCGGCAGCGCTACTGTGGCGATGATGACCTCCGCCGGTTTTATTACGCCGGTTTTGGCGGCCTATCCTTCGTTGGATCCGGCTTTGGTGGCGATCGCCATTGGCGCCGGCGCTATCGGGGCGTCTCATGTAACTGACCCCGGCTTCTGGTTTGTAAAGGAGTCGCTGGGAATTCCGATGAACAAAATGTTTACCATTTATACCGGATCGACCACCATTGCCGCTGTTGTCGGCCTTGCAGGCACGTTGATTTTGGCGGCCGTTGTCGGCTGAATTTCATAAGAAGGCCGGCCTGAGAGATTTAGAGAAAATGGCCGATATTGTTCAAGAAACACCTGCTGATGTCGGCAGGTGTTTCTTGTTGACTTGTGTTTTGCGGCTTCTTTTTATAATATAGAAGAAGAAACTTTGTAACGGAGGATATAGGGCATGATTGAACAGGCAAGACAGGTACTGCGTATGGAGGCGGCTGCGATTGAAGCGCTTATTCCGCGTATTGACGAACAGTTTGTGTTGGCGGCGCAGCTGATTTTGGAAACTAAGGGCCGGCTCATTGTTACCGGCATGGGCAAGCCGGGCCATGTAGGGCAGAAGATCACGGCAACCATGCTGAGTACAGGTACGCCCTCGTTTTTTCTGCATCCGGCGGAAGGCATTCATGGCGACTTGGGCATGGTGACGGAAGATGATATCGTTTTAGCGATCTCCAATAGCGGGGAAACGTCGGAGGTTATTAATATTCTGCCCTCGATTCGTCGTATTGGCGCTAAGATTATTGCCATTTGCGGTAATGCTCAGTCAACGCTGGCGCAAAACGCGGATGTGGTGCTGGACGCCTCGGTGGAGCAGGAAGCTTGTCCTTTGGGACTGGCGCCGACCACAAGCACGACGGCGGAGTTGGCTATGGGCGATGCTTTAGCGGTAGTACTCATGTCGGCGCGCAAGTTTACGGCGAATGATTTTGCCGTTTTTCACCCTGGCGGCGCGTTGGGACGCAAGCTGCTGATGAAGGTGGCCAACGTCATGCACGGTGAAGAAGAAAATCCGACGGTAACCTTGGCTCAAAGCGTCAAAGAAGCGTTGTTTGTCATTACCGACAAGGGTCTTGGGGCTACTTCGGTAGTGGATGCAGAGGGTAAGCTGGTAGGGCTGATTACGGACGGCGACATCCGCCGCGGTCTGGAAAAGGGCCTGGATTTCCTGACTCATAACGTGGGCGAGCTGATGACCAAGCAGCCGCAGACCATTACGGCAGAGAAGCTGGCTGCTGAAGCGCTGCGCATGATGGAGCAGCATCGGCCCAAGCCGATTACCGTCCTGCCTGTAGTGGACAAAGAAGGCCGCTCCGTGGGATTGGTGCATGTTACCGACCTTTTGCGGCAGGGGATTGTGTAGGGAAACTGCTGCTTTATTCGCACCACGCGTCAAAACAGTTCTTTTTACGCCAGACTTTGTCAGAAAGCCTCGACAGAGCGCCGCTCTGCCTGCGTTTTCTTTCGCGTCTGACGAAAAAATTCCTAGTTTTGTCGGAGCACTCATGAAAGCAGCAGCTTCCTGGAACTATCAATAATAGTGGTTACGAAAAGAGGCCCTTCAAGACGGTGTGAAACCGTTTTGAAGGGCCTTTTAGTACGTATACTACAATTTATAAGTTTTTACGGCTTAAAAACCTAGAGTTATTAAGGGTTCGGAGCTTCTGTATAAACGGCGGCATAACTGTATTTGAGACAAGATTTGCGCGCGACTCGCAAAAATAGGAGTCGACGGCAGTTCCGCGAACTCGCTGGCGCTCAGACATACGGAACTTTTCTCCGTCGCCTCCTGTTTTTGCGTCCTGCGGACCGTCTTGCTCCAAAAAAGTCTCAAATACAGTCACGGCCGCCGCAGTTTTAGTCCTGCCTTCGCTTTACTCTTAAATTCAGTAAACCTCTTTTTCTAGTGGAAACCGTATGCTACGCCATCCATGCTGCATCCGGCACTAGGCGCATCTAGCGCAGCGTCGCGACTCCGGTTCTCTTGTTCAATATTTTTACTGTTCTATGTGACGTTCTCTTTAAGGGCCGCGTAGCGGTTTTTCTTATCCTGTTGATGGTGTACGGAGGACAATCACTAATATTTTCAAATTTTATTAAAAATGCGCTTGATTTATAGACTTAAAAGTATTATCTTAAATATATAAGGGTTATAAATACAGTCTAAAGAACTAGATGACTAAGTAAACTGCTTCCAAAGTATAGGAGGGGTAATCATGGCGAAAAAGATGCTTTCTACTGACGCAGTAAATTGTTTTTCTTGTTTGCATGCTACACGCATCCTGACTAATGGAGGGAAAGTCTATGAGTGTGGTGCCATCTTGGGAAAAGGGGAGAAAGATGAGCCGATGTGTCATCAGGCTCATCAAATCATGGTGTATCGCAATATGTTTTACATCCCTGAATTTTGTCCGAGTACCAAGGCTGTGAAAGCTGGAACCTTGTATTCACCGAAGACGGGTAACCAATGCGGTAAGGTGAAATATATCGCTTGGTAGAAAGGGAGGGAGCCTAATGAATTATAATAATCGTCAGTTGCTTTACTTTTTGCCGGATAACTGGTGGGCTTCAAGGTATGGGGGATTTATGGCGCTTGTTGCTTCTGAACAGGACTTGATTCGATTGGAGTCGGTTAGTGAGGTTAAGGTTGGCTGTTGGGAACCCCGCATGCTAATGATTGGCGATGAGCCAGCCCTTTTGACGGGTGTTAAGGAGGGAGCTTGTTTTACTTGTTATCGCTACTTTGTAAAAGCAGGGCCTGCACATCTGCCTTCCATGGAAGCTTTAGAGAGTTTGCGGCACGCAACTGACAATGTTGAAGGTGGCGAACTGGGAGTAATTCAAAAAGCCTTGCCTTTAATTAACATTCTTGCTAAAGGGATGTATCACTTTAAATTGGAAAGGTATTATCCTACCGATGGAGAGGGTGAATTTTTCTGGATGCCCTTAAATCGGCAGCGAGTATATGACTGTGCGTCGTACAATCATATATATCGTGGCCCGGCGCGGTTTTTAGCGCCAACGCAATCGGTTACCGCGTTTAACCCGGCAAGGGTGGAGGAATATCGCAGGAGAATACAAAAAGGTGAGCAAGTCGGCGGGATTGCGTATAAATACATCAATCACTTAAGTTTTCTGTTAGACGGGCATCACCGCGCAGCGGCGGCTATGCTGGAGGGGATTGATTTTCTATGCTTAACAATTGATCTTTTTGATCGCTGGCATATTGAGGAAGACGGCAAAACGATGTGTGTGTTTGCTAATCGTAGAGTGTTAGTCGGGACTAAAGAAAGCATTGATGCTAACGGCGAAAAGTTGGTTACGACATCCTATCGGGGTGAGGAAGATTACTATGATATTTCAAATCTGCCGTCGGAATTTTCCTTTGTGAAAAACGGGAGGCTAGATGATGCAGTTGATGAAGCTTTGTTTCAGCGGTATATGAAAAGGTGGTCGCGAACAAAACAAGACTTCGCATGGCCTGCGGAGTATAGTCAAAAGGCCAGCCAATATCCGACGATGAAACAGTTAACGGAAGAAGCATATCAAAATAAGATGGAAAGCTATGACGATATTTGACGAAGGCATGGAGGAAGAAACTATGAAGCAGACTGGGAACAAGCAAGTTTTTTCAACAGCAGAAATTACACAACGTATTGAAGAGGGATTTGCTCAGAAATATAAGGCATTCTCCAATTTTCCCCAGAGCGGCAAGGTATGGGACGAATGTCTTGCCGCTGCGCAGGATGCGAAGCTGATGAACAATCTTGTTTTTTGCAATGATGTGCTGCAGATACCGCCAGTAAAGGTGTTTTTGCTGGCAAACGCAACTATAGGCGGCCAGCTTGCTGATGAAGAAAAGAAATCCATAGGCGCGTTTTGGGGCTTTGTTTTTAAATTTGTTTTTGGGTACAAAAACCAAAAAAGTGTTTCTGTTCGGGTTGCAGACAATAATTTAAAGAGCGCAACGTATTTTTTTGATTGTCCGCAGGAAATAGAAGTAGTGCTGGGAAAATTTGAAGACGTGAAAGGGGAATGAAAGTATGAGAGGCTTATCAGAACTTTTTATGGGAAATCTTCAGGGAGTTACGGGGCAGGGCGGGTTAGATTTAAGTGGTGTTTTGAACTGGGTAAAAGAAGATTCCTCACTCTGTCTTGAAATCCGGGAAAACTATATCAATATTTACTATCGCGGCGGGAATATCATGAAACTGACTGAAACCAACGGCAGCTATTCGATTTATTTTGACAGCAAGTATTTTAATTCTCCTCAGTATAGTAAATTGCGCAGGGGCGTTGCTGTCCGCACGCTAGCAAGTGAAATTGTCGCCAAACCAAGTATAAATGCGCTTGATATCAGTGATTGGCTGGAAATTGCTCCTTATCTAAAACACGCAATGGATTCTTATTTTGGAAGGCACCCTCATAATGAACGAGAGTTTCAACAGCTAATGGTTAGGGAAAATAACTTTAAAGGAATTGCAAAAGGAACAGATTATTTTATTGTCGACATTGAATATGCTAATAATGAAGGAAGATTTGACATGATTGCCATTCGATGGCCGTCAATAAGTGCGGAACGTAAAAAAGACGATAATGTCGGTTTAACATTTATAGAAATGAAGTATGGAGATGGAGCTTTGGCAGGTCCATCTGGAATTATGGACCACATAACTAGTCTTCATGGGTATTTGTCAGATCATCAAAGATTACAGTGTTTAAAGCAGGAAATCATTACTGTATTTAACCAAAAGATTGATTTGGGATTAATTGACAACAAAAACAAAATTAAAGGTTTCAATAATGAGGAGCCCGAGTTTGTTTTTGTTTTTGCAAATCATGATCCAGAGTCTTCTAAGCTTAAGGTCGAATTTAGCAAGGCGCTTGCTTGGTGCAGTGCAAACGCACCCCCAAATTTTACAATCAAGGTAGCCACAAGTAATTTCATGGGATATGGATTATATATGCCTTGCGTTTATATATTGCCTGACTTTTTAACGAAGTTCGGTTCATCAATATGAACATCATTGTGCACGGAGGGAACAACCAAATTGGAGGCAATTGCATTGAGATAGCGGGCGAAAAAGCCCGCTTGCTTTTTGACATAGGGGCTCCCCTGGGAAGAGACTTGCCAAAGTTTGAAGAGAAGCCTGCTAAGGAACAATGGCAAAGTTGGTTCGAGGAAGGCTTGCTGCCTGAGCTCCAAGGTCTATATGCATGGGAAGAGCCGGAATTTAAAGCTGTTTTCATTTCCCATACCCATGTGGATCATGTTGGCTTGGCTTCCTGGGTGCATCCGGATATTCCCATACGGATGAGCCGTCTTTCGCGGGATTTGCTTGTAGGGAGACTGGAGGAGTTGAGGAAAAGTAAGGAGTCCGCTCTTAATGTGCAGTGCTTTTCCGATGCGAAGCCTGTGGAAATCGGTGGGATAAAAATAACACCGTATCGCGTGGACCATTCGGCGTTAGATGCGCATGCATTTCTGATTCAAGGGGAAGGCAAGAACATTTTATATACAGGAGATTTTCGGGGACATGGACGGAATGCGCAATGGACGGAGGTGATGCTGACAAAGCTGCCGTCTTCTGTTGACGCAGTAATCATGGAAGGGACTAATTTGGGTCGGACGGTTGTGAGTGTAGAAGAAGAACAAATCGAAGCTGCGGTCTGCAATCAGTGCGAGAAAACAAAGGGATTGGTAATGGGGCTTGTTTCTACGCAGCATTTTGACCGGATTCTATCGTTTTTCCATGCCGCGCTAAACACCGGACGAACCCTGGTCATTGATCCTTATCAAGCGCATATGTTGGATATTGCCGGTTCGGAAACGAAGGAAGCCATGAAGCAGGGGCGGGTCAAGGTGCTATATTCGTATCGTACCAGCAAGGCGTTGGCTGACTCTGGCCATAAAAAGATTCTTTATCGCTATAAGAATTACAAGTTGGCTAAAGCGGACCTGAAGCAAAATCCTCATAAGTACGTGCTTTTGGTACGATCATCTATGCTTCAAGAACTGGAAGAACTTGAATTGGACGACTCTAGTTGTCTGGTTTATTCAATGTGGCGGGGGTATAAGGAGCAGCCGGAGATGGCGAAGCTTCTCGGTTTTTGCGAAAAAAAGCGTGTTCCAGTTGTTGATAAGCATACTTCGGGCCATGCAGATATCGACACCCTGCTAAAAGTAATAAAGCATTGCAATCCGGGAATGGTGATTCCGGTGCATACGGATTGCGAAGCGGAATTTTGTCAGTATGACGTAAAGACGGTTCTGCCTTTACGAGGAAAACCTATTTCCATTTAAATATGGAGGTGCGGCGCTATGTATTTGGGCAGAGAATGTACCTGGGTTGAAATCCGTGACATTGCCAATTCGCTTTCTTATGAACAAGATAATCAGTATTATTTTGTGTGGGAAACAAAACAAGAGCTGCAGTGGATCGAGCAGGTGTGGAGCGGCCTAACGAAACGAGGCATGACCCTCTATGAGAACGAAAGCGAGAAAATGCTGGTTCAAGGGCAGCTGGGAACAATTGCAGCTCTGTTTTGTAGGTTTATGGATCTTGCGTTTGGCCGCAGAATTCTCATTCATTATGACGGCTGGTTTGATGAATTGGGATTTGAGGTGAATCGGCTAGAGGCGGCATTAAATGAGCCGCTGACCCAAGATTACTTTGAAAAGGAAATCTATGGCGATGAGCTAGGCGAAACGGGCGAAGGTGTTCTGCGCGAGGGGTATGTTTGTTATGTTGAGGATGAATGTAGTGAGTTTATGAAAAGCCATGTTGTGAAGAAAGTAATTTCTTTGCAGCAGAAATCCATTTACCAGGCTCTTTTGGGCATCTTTGGCAATGAGAATTTGCTATATCTTTCTTTGCTGCATACGCAGTTTGAAGATGAATGTCGGGACTGGATCAAAGAGGGCATGCTCTTAGATTGGCAGAATGTATCCTGAAAGGGGATGGAAATGTGTTTGTCCAAAAAGTAATTTGCCGGATACTCATGGGGATACTTCTGGTTGGAAGTATGATGCTGGCAGAGGGGAGCGTTTCTGCGGCGGAAATGCCGCAAGATAAGCTGCAGGAAGCCAGGGAAGTATTATTTGAGTTTGAACCGTCATGGCGAGAGCGAGAAGCGCAAGGAAAGCATTCGGTTCGCTTAAAGTCGGGCAAGGAAGTTTTGGTAACTTTTATTATTGCTGGAAAATGGGTAGAGGAAGGCAATGCGGTTGATTTTCATGTGTATGACATGATTGAATATGGGGATGGCAGTGGTCATTCAGCAACAGTCGGATGGTATCGCGTATGCCTGGATAGTGGGGAGATATACGATACGATATTTATGAAAAAAATTTACCCAAAAGAATAGCTCGTTGTGAAAGAAAACACCCTATAGTGCATACTTTTTAGAGTCTGCGCTATAGGGTGTTAGTAATTCTTTTGTTTGCTATGCTTCTTCTTCTTGTTCCTGACGATTAGCTGTAGCCATGGCCGTAACTTTGTCGTCATTGGTCATGTCCATGATCTTAACGCCTTGGGTATTGCGGCTGATCAAGGAAATTTGCGAGACGTTGGTGCGGATGATGGTGCCGCCGGCGGTGATCAGCATGAGATCGAGATCGGGGCGGACCACTTTGATGCCCACGACTTCGCCGGTTTTTTCCGTAACCCGCATGTTGATGACGCCTTTGCCGCCGCGAGTTTGGTGGCGGTAATCATCGGCGGTGGTGCGCTTGCCGAAGCCTTCTTCGGTAACGGTCAACACGTCGCCATTGCTGCGCAAGGTATCCATGCCGACAACGACGTCGCCTTCTTCCAAATTGATGCCGCGAACGCCGTGAGCGTTACGGCCCATGACGCGGACGTCTTTTTCCGAGAAGACAATGGCTTGGCCGCGACGAGTGCCCATGATGATGTCCTGCTGGCCGTTGGTCAGCTTCACATCGATCAGGTCTTCGTTGTCGCTGAGGGTGATGGCGATGAGGCCGCCTTTGCGGTTGGTGTCAAAGTCCATCAACTCGCTCTTCTTGACCGTACCCAATTGGGTTGACATGAAGAGGTAGTAGTCCTCGTTGAACTCACGCACTGGAATGACGGCAGTAATCTTCTCCTGGGCTTCGAGAGCCAGCAGGTTGATGTTGTTGACGCCTTTAGCGGTGCGGCCGGATTCGGGAATTTCGTAGCCCTTGAGGCGGTACATGCGGCCGCGGTTGGTAAAGAAGAGGATGTTATTATGGGTCGTGGTGACAAACATGTGCTCCACGAAGTCATCTTCTTTGGTGCCCATGGCGGTAACGCCCTTGCCACCGCGATTTTGTTTGCGGTAGGTGTCAAGAGGAAGGCGCTTGATGTAGCCGTTGTGGGTCATGGTGATGACGATTTCCTCTTCAGCAATGAGATCTTCGATCTCCAGATTGGAGGTATCGCTGGTAATCACCGTGCGTCGCGGATCGGCGAAGCGCTTTCTTGCATCCAGCAATTCTTCTTTGATGATGCCCATAACCAAATGTTCGTTGGCTAGGACACTTTCTAAGTAAGAGATGGTTTCCAGCACATCCTTGTATTCTTGTTCGATCTTATCGCGTTCCAAGCCGGTAAGGCGCTGCAAACGCAGGTCCAAAATAGCTTGGGATTGTTTTTCCGAGAGGGCGAATTTGGTCATCAAGGCTTCCCTGGCGATATCCGCCGTACGGGAGGCGCGAATGGTTTTGATGACTTCGTCCAAATGATCCAGCGCGATTTTGAGACCTTCCAAGATATGCGCGCGCGCTTTGGCTTTGGCCAGCTCGAAGCGAGTGCGCCGGGTAATAACTTCTTTTTGATGCTCCAAATAGTGGAAGAGCACTTGCGGCAGAGTCAATACCTGCGGCTTGCGGTTAACAAGCGCCAGCATGATGACGCCAAAAGTTTCCTGAAGCTGGGTGTGCTTGTACAACTGATTCAGGACTACGTCCGGCGTGGCGTCGCGCCGCAGCTCGATCACCACGGACATGCCTTTGCGGTCACTTTCGTCTCGTAGATCGGTGATGCCGTCAATCGCCTTGTCCCGCACTAGATCGGCGATGCGCTCAATGAGGCGCGCCTTGTTGACCTGGTAGGGAAGCTCGGTGACGACAATGCGATGCTTGCCGTTGGACATTTTTTCGATATGAGCCTGGGCCCGCATACGTACGACGCCGCGGCCAGTGGAATAGGCGTTGTAGATGCCTTCCCGGCCAAGGATCAAACCGCCTGTAGGAAAGTCAGGCCCTTTGATGGCTGTCATCAAATCCGGCAGGGTTACTTCGGGATTGTCAATCATCATGATTAAGGCGTCGACAACCTCGCCGAGATTATGCGGCGGAATGTTGGTAGCCATGCCAACGGCAATGCCAGAGGAGCCGTTGATTAAAAGATTGGGCACTTTAGCTGGCAATACGGTAGGTTCTTTTAAAGATTCGTCATAGTTGGGCGTAAAATCTACGGTGTCTTTTTCAATGTCCGCCAGCATTTCTTCCGCTAGACGAGACATGCGTACTTCTGTGTAACGCATGGCGGCTGCGGAGTCGCCGTCGACGGAGCCGAAGTTGCCGTGGCCGTCCACCAAGAGATAACGGGTGGAAAAATCTTGAGCCAGACGGACTGCTGCGTCATATACAGAACTGTCACCATGAGGGTGATACTTACCAAGCACTTCACCGACGATACGCGCCGATTTTTTATAGGGCTTGGTCGGGGTCATGCCGGCTTCATGCATGGCGTATAAAATGCGCCGGTGCACCGGTTTGAGACCATCCCGGACATCCGGGAGAGCGCGCATGACGATGACACTCATCGCGTAATCGATATAGGAATTCTTCATTTCCTCATCGATGCGAATAGGGAGAACTTTACCTAATCCGAAATCCACTCTCTCACCTCGAACCGCTGCGCCGAAGCGCAGGTGTGATCTTAACAACTCATTATACCATATTTTGTGAAGTTGCTCTAGTAGGACTACAGGCCAAACAGATAGCAGAGAAAACATATCGTTTCGCGGTGGGTAATAAATTTAGAAGGAAGTTGGTAATGAACCGCGAAATACACGAAACACGCGAAAAGGTTTTATGAATTTAAAACATATCTCTGCTTTCCTCTGGCTTTTCTCTGTTACTCTGCGTGAATCGTATCTTCAAAAGAATACAAAAAGTACGGTTTTGCTTTTATAGGTGTTAGTGTATACTATAAATAGCTGAATTCAACGTTAATTTCAGGAGGAGTGCTTTATGTCCGAACGGATTCTTGCCATCAACCCTGGTTCAACGTCTACGAAAATTGGTATTTTTGAAGGAACAAAAGAAGTTCGCACCATCAATCTCAGCCATAGTGCGGAAGAAATTGCTCGTTTTCCCCAGATCAATGATCAGCTTTCTTATCGGTTGGAAGCTATTCAGGCGGTCTTAAAAGAAGAAGGCTTGAAGGCTGCAGATTTTGCCGCTATCGTTGGTCGGGGCGGTCTTTTGAAACCAGTTGTCAGCGGTACTTATGCCGTGAATGAAGCGATGCTCACGGATTTGAAGAGCGGCGAGTACGGCATTCACGCTTCCAATTTGGGCGGCGTGCTGGCCAATCTTTTGGCGAAGGAAGCCTGCTGTCCGGCTTTCATTGTAGACCCAGTGGTTGTTGACGAGCTGACGCCGGTGGCGCGCCTTACTGGTTTGCCGGAGATGCCGCGGCAGTGTATTTTCCATGCCCTTAACCAAAAAGCGGTAGCCAAGCGTTTTGCCGCCGAGAAGGGCAAGGCGTATGAAGAGCTGAACCTGATTGTAGCGCACTTGGGCGGCGGCATTTCCGTAGGCTGCCATGCGAAAGGCCAGGTTGTGGAAGTAAACAACGCGCTGAACGGCGACGGGCCTTTTTCGCCGGAACGGGCTGGCACGGTGCAAGCGATGCAGTTTGCTAAAATGGTTAAAGAGCGCAGTCTGGACGACATCAAAAAACTGCTGGCTGGCAAGGGCGGTCTTGTGGCGCATTTGGGCACTAACGACGCCCGCGAAGTGGAGCGCCGTATTCACGAAGGCGACAAACAGGCGGAACTGGTCTATGACGCGTTGATTTATCAGATTGCTCGCTATATCGCCGCTAACTCCGTAGCGGTCAACGGCAAAATAGACTACATTCTGCTTACCGGCGGCATTGCTTACTCCAAATATCTCACAGCGCGTCTCATTGAAAAAGTGCAGTTCATTGCACCGGTGGAAGTACTGCCTGGCGAAGACGAGCTGCAAGCGCTGGCCGAGGGCGCCTACCGCGTCTTGACCGGCAAGGAGCAGGCGAAAACTTACTAAGGAAACTGCAAATTTGTTCACATCTCACGCTAAAAGGGATCTTTTTTCGTCAAGCTTTGTCAGAAAGCCTCGGCAGAGCGCCGCTATGCCTGCGTTTTCTTTCGCGCTTGGCAAAAAAATCTCTCCTTTTGGCGGAGCGTTCACTAAATCAGCAGTTTCCTTTGGAACGGAAATATTTAACGAAAAGCCGTCGAGCAAGCGCTCGGCGGCTTTTTTGATAAACGCGAAATACAATACAGCATATTCCTCTGCGTACCCTCTGTTACTCAGTTACTCTGTGTTCGTTCCCTTCTCGAGAGTGCGTATCTAAGAAGCCTTACGGCACAGGACTGCGATTTCGTTTTCAAACTGGTCCATTTCCTGACCGAAAGCCTGGCGGAACGCGCTTTCCGGCGTAGCGCCCCGGCTTAGTTCCCGGAAATATGCGAGAATTTTAGGAGTGCCGTGTCGTTCCAAGAGAACAAGGTTGGCGAGTCCTGCTGTCTTATAGGTGAGCGGGCCGCCGTAGGTGGAAAGAGAATTGGACCAGCCGCTGCTGGTTCGCAGCTCGCTTAGGGCCGGTTTCTGCGGTGCTAAGGTAATGCCTGTTTGCCAATTAGCTTTGTACTGAGGAACGGAGAAAAAACCGGCTCTGGCGACTAGTTGCGCGCCGACGGCTTCCGCCATGCCCTCTAGCATCCACTTGACGGCGCCAGCGTTAGCGCCAGCCAGTTCGCGCTGATACTGATGAGTCAATTCATGAGCTAGAATGAAGACGCGCTGTCTTGTGGTGGGCGTACCATTTACATTAAAAACAATCAAATGGTCTCCGGCTAAGGCATCGACGGCTTTGGCCGCCTTATGGACTTCTAGTTCGCTAACCTTGAAACGAGAAACAGATTCAGTTAAAAATGCCTGGCGGTTGCGGGTTAGAACGAGGGTGACTGGTTTTTTTAACTGCAAGCCTTGTTCTTGATAATATACTGTTGTCGCGAGCGCCGCCTGCTGAAAGTCGGCGGTTTCTTCCGGTGTAATATTGGCGTCGCTTTCGATGCTGACAAGGAGCGGCGGTGCTTTATCCGGTGCGGCCGAGACGCAGCCGGTGAGCAGCAGCAGAGTCAAGAGGCAAAGAGCCAGCCAAGGCAGAAGGCGTTGGGAGATTTGTTTCATGTACATCCATCCTTTTTGCATAGCGCAACGTTATTACAGGCAGAATTTCTCTGTCTTTTAGAAGATATCCTGCTGCTTTTGGCGTAACCATAGCGGATCTAGATAAAACAAAGACCTAAATAAAAGACGCTTTTTCAAAAGGAATATTCTGCTGATTTCCATATTGACCTTTTGACCTTAAAGAGTATAATAATAGTTAGAAAGACATTTGGCGTCTTTACTACATGTTACACGAAGGGGGAAGGAAGTATGTTTGGATTGGTACCGTTTCGACGCGCTGGAGGAGAAGTTGGCAAACGTCTCGATAGTCTGGATCGGATGGTGGATCAGTTTTTCGATGAGCCTTGGGGGCCGTTGCAAGGCATACGTTCCGGGTTCCGGGTGGATGTGAAGGAAACCGATGCCGCCTATTTGTTAGAGGCGGATTTGCCGGGCGTCAAAAAAGATGAAATCAGCCTCACTTATGATGAGCACTATTTGACCATCAGCGCTCGCCGCGGCGAGGAAAAGGAAACAAAAGAAGAAAATTACGTCCGCCGCGAACGCCATGCGGGGCAAGTGCAGCGAAGCTTCTTTATCCGCGATGTGGATGCCACGAAGATTGAAGCGGCCTTTGAAGAAGGCGTTTTGAAGGTTACCTTGCCCAAACTGTCGCCGACGCCGACGAACAAGCAAATTGAGATTCGCTAAAGAGAATACGAATTTTGAACAAGAGTAGAGGGAGTAGAGGGAGGGTTCGACGGGGTTGGATTGAACAGGAGTTGCTGCGAGAACCGGAGGGGACGCAGGAGGTTTGCGGCGAAAGTCGTTTGATTTAATAATGTATAATTCTTGTGATAGGAGAGATTCTAGCTGAAAGGTAAGAGTCTTTCCTATCATTATTTATTGAACTTCTGCTTCGTACCCTCCGAGTACTCCCTTTACTCCTGTTTATACTATACGTTTCTCTTCGCCGAATCTTAACATACTATAGCAGGAGGCTTGCTGGCGGCTGTGGAAATGAAGTAAGAAGCAATGAAAAGGAGGATGGTTATGCGCATTTTGATGGATTTGCATACGCATACGGTGGCCAGCGGCCATGCATATAGTACGATCATGGAGAACGCTAAAGCAGCGGCGGAAAAAGGATTAGAAGGGATCGCCATGACCGACCACGGGCCGGCAATGCCCGGCGGCGCTCACCTCTATCATTTTTGGAACCTAACGGCGCTGCCGCAGCAGATCGCTGGCGTACGGGTGTTGCGCGGCGTGGAGGCCAATATTATTGATAGTCGGGGCGGGCTGGACGTGCCTGCAGATATTTTGGACCGCTTGGATATTGTTTTGGCAGGCTTGCATGGCGGCTGTATTCGCGCTGGGACAACGGCGGACAATACTAGGGCCATGCTGGCGGCGATGGCGAATCCCTGGGTGGATATTATTGTGCATCCGGGAAATGACGAATTTCTCATCAACCCCGAGGCGGTCATAGAGGGAGCGGTACGCTACGGCTGCGCCTTGGAAGTAAACAACGCTTCTTTGAGCTACATTCGCCAAGGAAGCAAACCATTTTGCAAGAGATTGGTTTCCTTAGCCAAAGAGCGAGGGGTGCCTTTAGTAGTAGGGACGGACAGCCATTTTGCCGCGTCGGTGGGAGAATTTGCAGGCGCCTTAGAGTTGCTGCATAGCTGCGGCGTGCCGGAAGAGCAAGTGCTTAATACTTCGTGGGAGCGGCTGGAGCAGCATCTGGCTAGGCGGAGGGATGCGCGGCGCAAGCTGCGCCAAGAGCTGACCGAGGACTTTGAAGGATGAATATCGTCAAGCGGCAAAAGAATTCTAACGAAAACGTAACATTGTTTTTACAAAGTAAGCGACTGCTTTTGTTATACTGAAAGCAGTCGCTTTTATGTTATCGCAAGAAAGTAGGAATTATTCTGATAAAACTGCCAGAAGTCTTCTTCTGGTGGCATCGTCGCAACAGTGAGATAATTAAAACAACTCTTTTCTGTACATACTAAAATAACCTAAGGAGTGTGACAAAAGAAATGATGGGAAAAGGTTGGAAACGTTTTTTACTGACTGGAGCACTGGCGGCATTTATGGTGGCGGGGTTGCCGGCAACCGATGTAGCGGCCAAAGCGGTCGTCAACGGCTTTGATCTGCAGGCTCACCGCGGCGGACGGGACGCACGGGCGGAAAATACTCTCTATGCTTTTGCGTATGCCATGGAATTGGGTGTTACAACCTTAGAAATGGATATGCAGCTGACCAAAGACGGCCGCCTGGTCATCAGCCACAATCCGGTGATGAATTGGATGCTGGCTAAAGGTCCGGACGGACAGTATGCGCCCAAGCAAGGCGCGCCTGATATTCGTACAATGACCTTGGTGGAAGTGCAGCAGTACGATTTGGGCGTCATGAATCCCGCTGCGGGCGGTTATTACGACTTGCACGGCAAGACGCAGATTGCTACGCCTGGCGCTCAAATGCCTACGTTAGAGCAGGTTTTTGAGCTGGCAAACGCCTACGGCAATAAAAAAGTGATTTTCAACATTGAAACTAAATCCTACGCCGATCCGGAAGATCCGTACTATGCAAACAGCCCGGATCCAGATGTATTTGTGGAAAAAGTATATGAAGTAGTCAAAAAATATAATATGCAAAACCGCGTAACCATTCAGTCCTTTGACTGGCGTACGCTGAAGGCTATGAAAGCGATTGCGCCGGAGTTGACGCTGGTGGCGCTGTCTTCCGAGCAGCCAAGCTGGGGCAAGGGAGGCATGTACCTGCGCATTGGTGAAAAGGCGCCTTCGCCTCATTTAGGCGGGCTAAATATCAATGACTTTAAAGGAGACTATGTAAAAGCGGCTAAAGAAATTGGCGCCGACGTAGTTTCGCCATACTTTAAAGAATTGTCGCCGGACTTGATTGATGAAGCGCATGCGTTGGGTATGAAAGTGGTTCCCTGGACGGTGAATTCGCCCAAGGACATGGAAATGCTCCTGGCTATGGGCGTTGACGGTATCATCAGCGACCAGCCCTGGGTGCTGCGGGATGTGCTGATTAAAAAAGGCATTGCCGTTCCGGAGCCGACGCCGGCGCCTAAGGGCATGAAATATTCCACTGGCACGGCCATTAACAAAGTGGAAGTGAAAAAAGCTAAAGGAGGCGCTGACGCGTCTCACTAAGGAGGAGCAAAAGCATGAAGAAAGCATGGATTGCGGCGCTTGCTTTGGGCGTCTCGCTGCTGGCCAACGTGGGTATGGCCAAGGAAGCTCCTGTGAAGGATGCTGAGTTTTTGCCCAAGTATGACTATACTCTGGTTGGTTCTTTTGAAGTCAAAGGACGCCAAGGCGTTTGCACGGACGGCGAGTTCTATTATGTCAGCGGCAGCAAGGCTCTCTACAAGTACGACAAGAAGGGGAATTTGCTGCAGACTAATGAAACTCCCTTTGAAGGGTATTCCATTCCGTCTAATCACATCGGCGATATCGATGTTTTGGACGGAGAAATCTTTGTTAGTGCTGAAAACTTCATGGACGGCGTAGGCAAAGACATTCAGATTGCCATTCATGACGCCAAAACGCTGAAGTTGAAGCGGACCTTCCGCTTTGAGCCTTCCAGCGGCCAGGAAGAAGTATCCGGCATTACCGTAGACCCGGATAAACGCAGCGTTTGGATGTGCTCCTGGGTGGGCGAAGAAAGCGGACGTTATCTCTACGAGTACAGCCTGGACAGCGGAAAATTCCTGCGTAAGGTGCATCTCCAGCCGGTTCCCCAATGGGTGCAGGGCGTTTTCTACTGGAAAGGAAATCTGTACCTGACCGCCGATGATGGCACTGCCGACTTGGAAGAGCCGGATCATCTCTACCGGGTGAATATTACCGACAAGTCCTACGCCAGCGTAGTTCAGGAAAAAACCTTCACTGAAGTGAAAAAACAGGGCGAGATTGAAGGCCTGACCATGGACCCCAAAACCGGCGAATTGCTGGTGCACTTCAACCGCGGCGCTCGGATCGTCCTGGGCATGGGCAAAGGCCTCTACCCTGGTTATGACCGGGAAATCTCCGAAGTTTACCGCTATAAAATGACCCCGCACGCAGCTAAATAAGAACCTATAAAAATACCCCGGCAGACCTCTGGTAAGAGGCTTGCCGGGGTTATTTTTTTTTCGTGCTTTTCGCGATTTTCGCGGTTGGATAATAAATCAGAGATACGATGGGAACGAACCGCGAAACACGCGAAAGGGGCTTTCAAAAGTGTAAACGGCGGCATAACTGTATTTGAGACAAGATTTCCGCGCGCCTCGCAAAAATCCCTCTGGCCCTGCGGGCCGTCCCCCTTTGGCAAGGGGGACAATAGCTTCAGCATTCTTTCTCTTGCGTACCCTTTAGCGGACGTCGGTTGCTACGCCGTCCATAGCGCAACCGACCCTAGGCGCATCCGGCGCCGTCGCCGATTCTCTTGTTCAAAATTCGGCTCCGAAGTCCTCCTTCGTACCCTCACTCTACTCACTTTACTCCTGTTCAATATTCGTCCCCTGTACTCAATGCAGCAGGTCCCAGACCTGTTTGCCGATCATGACGGCAGCAACACTGAGAAAGAGCGGGCGTACATAGGCTGCGCCCTTGCGGATGGCCAAACGCGTACCGGCCAGAGCGCCGAGGATCATCGCGATACCCATTGGCAGTGCATACGCATAAGCAATAGAGCCGTACAGCGCAAACATAATGACCGAAGCGATGTTGCTGGCAAAGTTGAGCGCCCGGGCATTGCCGGCGGCGGTGACGAAATCAAAGCCGATCATCAAAAAGGCGAACATGAAAAACGAACCAGCGCCAGGTCCGAAAAAGCCGTCATAAAAGCCGATGCTAAAAGCGACGATGCAGCTCAGGATAAACATGCGTCGCGTTAAGCCGCGGTAGGTGTTTTCACTGCCCCAATTTTTGCGAAAGATCGTATAAATGGAGACGCCGATCAGAAGCACCACCACTAACGGACGCAGAAACTGAGAGGGAATTTGCTGGACCGTGACCACGCCGCAGGCGGCGCCGACAAGGGAAAGCCAGAAGAGATACTTGACCAACTTCATATCGATTTTGCCGGAACGCAAAAAAGAAAGGCTGCTGGTCAAACTGCCCATGCAACTGGCCATCTTATTGGTACCCAGCGCCATAGTCGGAGGAAGGCCGGTTAAAAGCAGCGCCGGCAAGGAAATAAGGCCGCCGCCGCCGACGACGGAGTCGACGAAAGCAGAGAAGAAGCCGGCCACAACCAGCAAGGCGATGAGATCGCCGCTGGGGAAGTCCATAAAAGCGCCTCCTTAATTAAAGAAACCTCTGCTTTAGGCACAACTCACGGCAACGCGTATCTTTTTTGGTCAGACGCCTTCTGAAAACCTCGGCATAGCGCTGCTATGCCTGCGGCTTTCTTCCTAGACTGACAAAAAATAGTATGCCTTGCTAAAGTGTTCCTGAAAGCATAGGTTTCTTTTTTTAAAACAGAAAGAACATATATAGTCGTAAAGTAGGGTTTTACTCTTCGATAACGGTGACTTTATTCATACGGTCGCCGGGGACGATGTCATCTACCAGGTCCATGCCGTCAATGACTTGGCCGAAGACGGTATGCAAGCCGTCCAGATGCGGCTGGGGTTCGTAAACGATGAAGAATTGGCTGCCGCCGGTGTTGGGGCCGCGATGAGCCATGGATAATGCGCCGCGTACGTGCTTTTTAGGATTGCCCGCGGTTTCGCAGGGAATGGTGTAGCCAGGGCCGCCAGTGCCGTTGCCGTTGGGGCAACCGCCTTGGGCGACAAAGCCGGGGATGACCCGGTGGAAGCTCAGGCCGTCGTAAAAGCCTTCGCTGATGAGTTTGGTGAAATTGGCTACCGTGCCGGGAGCCTCTTTTTCAAATAATTCAATAGTAATGGTGCCGCGATCCATTTCGATAGTTGCTTTTTTCATGGAGATATCCCTCTTTTCTTTCGTAATCGTATTCATTATATCATGTATGTCAGGAGTGGTCACTTGCTTTCCGTGTCTATGGTGAAGAAGAATGTGGCTCCTTGATTGACTTGGCTGTCCGCCCAGATACGTCCGCCATGGCGGTGGATGATGCGGTTGACCGTAGCCAGGCCGATGCCGGTGCCGCTGAACTCTTTGGCGTGGTGAAGACGCTGGAAGACGCCAAAAAGCTTATGGGCGTAAGCCATATCAAAGCCAGCGCCGTTATCACGGACAAAGAAAGCGAGCTCCCCGGTCTCCTGATCCTGGCGGCAGCCGAATTCGATGCTTGGCTGTGTTGTTTTACCTGTGAATTTCCAGGCGTTTCCTAAAAGATTGTCCAGGACGATGCGCAAAAGCGGCATATCTCCCAAAACCATCAAAGACGGCTCAATGCGGATTTCCACCTGCCGCTGCGGCTCCTGCTGCTGGAGTTCCGTCAATACTTGAAACGCTAATTCGCTTAAGTTCACTTTTTCCAGATTCATTTGGGTGCGGCTGATGCGCGCCAGGTGAAGCATGTCGTCAATCAGCTGTCCCATGCGCTGGCTGGCGCCGCGCAGACGCTGCAAATAATCGCGGCCCGTATCGTCCAGGTGTTCGCTGTAGTCCTCCAAAAGAGCCAGGCTGAAGCCGTCGATGCTGCGCAAGGGAGAGCGCAGATCGTGCGAGACAGAGTAGCTGAAGGCTTCTAATTCTTGATTGGCTGCTTCCAACGCCGCGGTGCGTTTAGCAACGCGATCTTCTAGCTCGCTATTTAAGGTGCGGATTTCCTCGTAGGCCGTTTCTAGCTGCGAAATGTCCTTGTAGATAATAGAAGCGCCCATAGGATAGCCTTCTGGAGAATACAAGGGAGAGGCGGTCTTAAGTACGGTTAGCAGATGGCCGTCTTTATGGCGGCGCAGACCTTTGTTGTGATCTTCCTTCAAGCCTTGATCTAGTTGGGAAGCGCTGCTTTTCCATTCTTCCAAAAGTTCATCGGGGATAATGATGCGCATGGACTGGCCGATGGCTTCTTCGGCGGTATAGCCGAAAAGGCGCGTAGCGCCGCTGTTCCAACTGGTAATCATGCCCTGAAGGTTGCGGCTGATGATAGCATCGTCGCTGCTTTCGACGACAAGAGCCAGCTTATGTACGGCTTCCAATTCACGGCGACGGCTGACATTGAGGTGCCAGAGCGTGAGCACTGCCAGAATCAGCAGGGCGAAAACCGACAAGGTGCTCAAAACCAGTGACTGATATTGTTCATAGAAAGACAAGGGCTTATAGAGAAACTCGCTTTCCGGCGGCAAAGCAGACTCGGCAAAGCGGAAGCGTTGCAACTGGCGGTAATCAAACAAATAGGTGCGTGGAGGATCGGTAATGATGGGTAAGTCGGACGCACGGGCGCCTTGAAGAATTTTCAGAGCCAAATTCGCGGCTGTTTGTCCTTGGACGTAAGCGCTGAGCACATGGCCGCCGACAACGCCTTGTCCCATATCATGTTCCCAAAGAGTATAAACAGGCGCATTGCTGGCGGCGCTGATGCGAGCGGTGACTTCATCAGACTGGTATTGTTTTCCTGCCGCGTCGCGATGGAAGGGAAGATTTAGAACCATGCTGTCAGTAGAGGCGGCGGCAATGCGTGTTAAAATATCCGCCAAGGGCAGGTCGTGCAGGTACGTAATGGTTAAGCGGCTGTTTCGTATATCTGAAGATTGTTCTAGCATCTGCCGCGCTTGTTGTCCGAAGAGGCTTTGGTCGCTGACGACAAGCAATTCTTTGGCTTGAGGCTGCAATTTTTGAGCGACGGCAACCGTACCTGCAATATCCACGCTTTCCATAATGCCAGTGACATTATCGGCAGGCAGATGACTTTCCGGCAGAATGTTGTTGACGCCGCAAAAGACGATGGGCGCATCCGGGAAAAGCGATTGCCGATAGGTTTTGGCGAAAAGAAGAGCTTCGTCATCGACTGTAATCACGGCGTCATACTGAAACCCTTGGAATTTTTGCTTCCAGAATTGTTTCAGATTGGCAAAATGAGCCGGCGTATTGAGACGTTTGGTGTCCATGTATTCGATTTGCACAATGATATTGTGTGGGATTGTATCTAAAATGCCCTGGTTGATGCGATCCGACCAGACAAAGCCGGGATGATAGGATTGCAATACCAAAATGCGTTGTTCCGCGGCGGCGGTGGCGGGAAGAACGAAAAGATAGCAAAGAAAAAGCGATAAAATCAAGTATAGACGCATTGGAAAGCCTCCTTATTCAAGATCACGACGAGACGGATACGCGAAATGGCTTTTTGCGAAAAAAACCGCTTTCTCTTATGAAAAGAAAGCGGTTAAATGGCCTAATTTGGCAAGTGCTTGATCATTAATATTTCATTTCCTAGGTGGTTAAAGGTTAAATGGTCGGTAGCGGCGCGCATTAAATGAAGGCTCATGTTGTCTTCGGGGAGATCCGCAGGAATGCTCTCAAAGGGAGTTTTCGGGGGCAGACTGCGTAAAATGGTGTTTCCTGGAAACCCATCGCCGTAATCGAGAATTCGCACGGAGATATAAGCTTGCCCTAAGAGGGATACGCGAATGCGCACCAGGGGTTCGCCATAAGTCTGGGTGCTGCTGCGCAGAGCATTTTTCAAAGCTTCATTGACTGCTACTTCGAATAACGCGCTTTGCAATCCTAGTAAATTTTGCAGTAATTTTTGCAACTGCTGCCGGATAAGAGGCAGATCGTCGGTATGATGGACCATAAACAGCATGCTTTCCATGGATTCACTCCTGAGCTTCTTTTTCTCACTGAGCAAAAATTCTCTATAGGTTACAACAAATCCTGCTGCGGATTAATTTATTTTCCATAATAAATTGGGAACGTAACAAGAGTGACCAGAGTAATCTGAGGGAACGTCAGAGGGTACGGAAATTTTAAAAATAAATTTATAGTCCTCTTGCATACCCTCAGGTTCTCCGATTCTCTTGTTCAAACTACTCCAAATAAGCAAGCAAGGCGTCCATGTCAAAGGCAGCTGGGGCTAGGCGGGGAAGCTCGCCTAAGGAGGCGTCGGTCATATTCAGGCTCGGAATGTCCGGCAGGAAGGACCAGACAGGCAGGCCCGTTAAGCGCTTCATGTAGGCGACGGTGCTTTCTTCTAAGACGCTTGGCTGAGCCGGCCAACGGTTTAGCAGCAGAGCCGCCGTATGCAGGCCTTGGCTTTTAGCGTAAGCGGCGGTAAGGAGAGCTGTATTTACACTGCCTAAAGTGGCTTGCGCTACGATCAGCAAGGGCAACTGCAAGGCCTTTGCCAGATCGCAGATCAAATATTCTTCGCAAAGAGGTGTCGTCAGACCGCCAGCGCCTTCCACCAAAACCAGGTCATGGGCGTCAGCTATCTGTCCAATTCGTTCCAGCAGCAACGACGGCTCGATGGTGACATTTTCTAGTTCTGCTGCGGTGGCTGGCGCCAGGGCGGCTTCCAAACAATAGGGGTTGACGGTGTCACGCCAGCTTTCGTCTAAGCCAGCGGCAGCCATTAAAAGGCTGGCGTCTTCCGAGCGCAGCGAACCATCGTCTTGGCGGACAGCGCCGGATGCGGCCGGCTTGGCTACGCCTACAGAAAAACCTTGCTGACGCAGCGCGCAAGTCAGCGCTGCGGTGACTACGGTTTTGCCGACATCGGTGCCTGTAGCGGTAATAAAAAATCCTTTCATATGTAAAACCTCCTGGATGCAGATTTTGAGATAAAGACGGGCTTTGAACAAGAGTCGCGGGAGTCAAGGGAGGATGCGACAGAGGGTTACGGAGTACGGCATTTGAACAGGAGTAAAGGGAGTAGATGGAGGGTATGTAAGAGAGAAAAAGGGACATGGAAAAGTAACAGAGAAAAGCCGGAGCGTATAAGTATCAGGGCTGACGCTTAGTGTCATTGCGAGCGCTAGCGCGGCAATCTCCTCCAATATAATGCCGTTCCTCGTAGCCCTCCCTTTACTCCCTCTACTCTTGTTTACTAATTCCGTATTTTTTGGTGTTTCGTTCCTGCCTTTTTTGCAGCTAAGGCGATTTTTTGCGCGGCCTGGCGCAGTTCCTCCGGCTTGTGGGCGGCGCAGACGGTGAGGCGCAGGCGGCTTTCGCCATGAGGCACTGTGGGCGGACGGATGCCGGAAACCAAAAGGCCTGCTTGCAGGCAGGCTTCCGCCAAGGCCATCGTGGCTGCAGCATCGTAAGTGAGAATGGGGATGATTGGCGTCTCACCGGGGAGTACTTCTAGACCGTTTTGCAGCAGTTCCTGGCGCAGCAGATGCGCATGACTTTGCAGGCGTGTTACCAGCTCCGGCTGCTGCTGCAATTGTTGCAAAGCAGCTGTGGTAGCGGCCACGGTGGCTGGCGCCAGGGCGGTGGAAAAGATGAACGAGCGGGCTTGGTTGAGCAGGTAAGAAATGAGTGTTTTACTACCGCAGACAAAGCCTCCTTCGCTGGCTAAGGCTTTGCTCAAGGTGCCAAGCTGTATGGCGACGCTTCCTTCTAGGCCGAAATGCGCGGCGGTGCCGGCGCCTCCCGGGCCTAAAACGCCAGTAGCGTGGGCGTCATCAAGAATGATTTCCGCAGAGTAGCGCTTTCCGAGGGCAACCAGCTCCGGCAGGGGCGCTATGTCGCCGTCCATGCTGAAAACGCCGTCGCTGATCAGATAGCGCTGACCGACGCAGGGCGTTTGGGCCAGGAGTTCTTCAAGATGGGCCATATCGTTGTGACGGTAGATGACAGTAGCGGCTTTGGACAGGCGGCAGCCATCAATGAGGCTGGCGTGGTTGAGGGCGTCGCTGAAGAAGACATCTTTCGTGCGGCCTAAAGCGGAGAGGACGCCTACGTTGGCGGCGTAGCCGCTGGAAAAAACGAGTGCGTCTTCGCTGTGCTTAAAGGCGGCTAATTGTGCTTCCAAAACTCTGTAGAGAGCGTGGCTGCCAGTGGTCAGGCGAGAGCCGCCGGAACCAGTGCCGTATTGCAGGGCAGCAGCCGCCGCCGCGTTTTGGACGGCCGGATGGTGCGTTAGACCCAGGTAGCTGTTGCCGGCCAGCAGCAAGCATGGTTGGTTGTTATAGAGGACATGAGTAGCGTCAATGGCCTCGCAAGTGGAGCGTCGGCGCAGCAAATGCGCGTCGCGCAGTTCGTCTAAAGCTTGGGTAAGATGGTTCATGAGGCTTGTCCTTTCTGTGGCCGATTTTGCACTAAAACAGGTTGTTCTTCTAAGAAATGCTGCAAGGCCGCAAGATCGGCGTCGGGGGAGACAAAGAACGCCCGGCCGCCGTTGGGGCTGTTTTTTTCTTTTAAGCAGGGAATTCGTATATAGCCGTGGCGGGGCGAGGCTACATAGCCTGTGGTATATTCCGGGTCATCGGACCAGCAAAGTTCCGCCACCATGCCAGGGGCGGCGGCTACCTTGGCCGCCAACACCATAGCTTCTCGGGGGTGTTCGCCGTCCAGGCCTTGTTGGCGCAGCCAAGACAGCGCGTCAGATTGAGCGTCTAGGTCCATCCGGGAAACACGGACGCCTCTGGTTTCTGTAGTATCCAAGCGTTCGCCGGTGGCGGCTGACAAAATCATGGCGCCCCGCAGGCTGTCAGGCAGTTCGCTTAACGCGAAAAGACCTTTGACAGCCGCTTTTTCACTGACGCCGGCTTGGCTTAAGGCTTGCAGTGCTAAGCGGCGGCTGTTTGCCACGCTGGTGCTTTCATTGGTTTGCCAAGGCAGAAGAGGGATGGCTAGGCAAGCGTTGGGGGCGACGGCTTCGACGGTGAGGCGGATGAAGTCGGCGTTGCCTCGGCTGTGTTCTAAGGCGCGTTGCACCATGGCCTGCGTAGTTTCGAGGAGGAGTTCTCGCGGAATGAGCCGTTCGGCGCCGGAAATATGGCGGCCGCCGTTTTCATGGGCGCCTCCTTGGGCGGCGCGCATTCTAACGCTGAAATGCATGGCGCACGCTCCTTTCGCATTGGCTGCGGACCCGGCGTAAAAGCTGCGTCAGCGGCCAAGCGGCGATGGCGGTATAAACCATGCCAGGCAGAGCGGCGGCCAAAAGCGGCCAGGCGGCCTGCCCCAGGAAAAGCGCCAAAGAAAGACGAGCTGCTGCTGAGCCAAGGGGACCTGCCAGAAGCACCGCGAACCAGGACGTGCCGCCGCAGGCGAGCACGCCGCCGACAACCAGTCGGAAGATCATAGCAACGTAGACGTTGAACAAGGTTTGGGTACCCAGGAGCAGACCGACGGCGCTGGAAAGGACGCCGGCGATTATGTATTTTTTAAAACCGAACGCGGCGCAGATGGCTACCGCCAGCGGGGCGGAAAGCTGAAACTCCGTGCCAGGAAGCAGACCGGGCAGTTTGATAGCGCCAGTGATGGTAATCAGCGCTCCTAAAAGAGCGGTTTCCGTTAAAAAACGAATCGGCATAAGCTGACAACTCCTTCGTAAACCAAAAATAAATAATGGTTAACAAGAAAAGTATAGCAGTTTTGCGCAAATACGTAAAGACACCAGGAATTAAGAAGAGAGGATGCCAAGAAGCGATTGGCAGATAAAGGGATTTGACGGGAAAAGGAGAATTAAACAACAAAAGTCGTTCTAAGGCAGGAGGACGAATCATGCGGATATTGCTGCTTGATGACGATCAGGACAGCCGCCATACAGCGGCGCAGTTTCTTCAAGATTTGGGGCATGAAGTAGTCCAATGCGCAGAAGCGCAAGAAGCATTGGGGAAATGGGAGCAAGCGGATTTCCCCTTGGTATTGGCGGATATTCATATGCCGGGGCTGAGCGGCGTGGAAATGACGCGGCGTTTGAAGGCGCTGGCGGACGGGTGGCGCAGCGATGTGGTCTTGATGACTGGAGACAGGCAGCCGGAATTGATTCTGGAGGCTTTGCGCGCCGGCGCGTATGATTACTTGCTTAAGCCGCTGGCGGCGGCGGATTTGGCGGCGATCGCCGAGCGGGTAGGCGAGCATCAGGCGTTGCGACGGGAAAATCGCCATTTGTCGAGTCGCTTTGATGCGGCGGTTCAGGAGGCGACGGGCGAAACTCGGCAGGAACTGCAGCGATTGAAGAAAAAACTGGCTCAGGTCGAAGGCAATCGTCCTTGCTTTGTGTCGCCGGCGATGGCCTTTTTGGCGGATTTGGCGGAAAAGTATCATGCCGACCCTTCGTTGCCCGTGCTCATTGAAGGAGAAACCGGAACCGGTAAGGAAGTTTTGGCGCGACTGATTCATTACGGTTCGCAAGGAGACGGCGGCGGGCCTTTTGTGGCGGTAAACTGCGCGGCTCTGACGCCAGCGTTGTTTGAAAGCGAACTGTTCGGGTATGAGGCGGGCGCGTTTACCGGCAGCAGTGTTAAAGGGAGCAAAGGAAAGGTAGATGCAGCTGCAGGGGGGACGCTGTTTTTAGATGAAGTGGCGGAACTTCCGCCGGAGCATCAGGCGAAGCTGCTGCGGTTGCTGCAGGAACGGGAATACTACCGTGTGGGAGGGCTCAAGCGGCTGACCAGCGACGCTCGCGTGATTTGTGCTACGAACGCCCGCATTAAGGAACAGGTGGAAAGCGGTCAGTTTCGGCAAGATTTTTATTATCGTTTGCAGCTGGGGCATTTGTACATTCCTCCCCTGCGTCAACGGAGGGAAGATATTTTGCCGCTGAGCCTGACGTTTTTGCAGGAAAGCGTGCGGCAGCGGGGCAAGCATTTTCGCGGCTTCAGCGCCGAGGCTGCCGCCTGGCTGGCGGGCAGGGAGTGGCCGGGTAATGTCCGGGAGCTGCGCAATGTAATTGAGTGGGTGGTGTTCATGTTCGACGGCGAGGTCGTGACGCCGGAACAGCTAAGGGCCAGCCAACGGCCGCAGCAAGAAGTCACAGCAGGACCTTCGGAAGCCGCCTGGCTGACGTTGCCGCCGCCAGCGGCGGGGCTGCAGCTAGAGCAATATGCGCAGCTGATTTTAGAGCGCATGCTGCGCGACACCAAGGGCAATCAGCAGGAGGCGGCGCGCCTTTTGGGGGTTAGCCGCTCGACGGTAACACGCATGCTCAAGAGAAGCTGAAACAAAGGACAGGCACGGAGATTGAACAAGAGAATCGGCGACGGCGCTGGATGCGCCTAGGGTCGGTTGCGCTATGGATGGCATGGCAACCGACATCCATAGAGGGGCCGCAGGAGGGTTGCGGGATACGGTTTTTAACAAGAGTAGAGTGAGTAAAGGGAGGGTATGATAGAGAATATTGGCAGGGAGATTGCCGCGTCGCTACGCTCCTCGCAACGACGGGATAGGCTGGTTTGGATGTCATTGCGAGCGCAGCGCGGCAATCTCTTCGGGGATTAGATTTAGGTTTTGATCTAATCTCTAAACTCTTTCTCTATTCTGTGTGAAACGTACCCTCTTTTTCGAGCCCTCACTTTACTCCCTCTACTCCTGTTCAATTTTGATCCTTGTTCTCTTCGTATCTTCCCCAAAATGCGCCACTGCGTCAATTTGCGGCAGGCAAGTGCGTCAAATTGACGCAGAAAGCTGTTTAGCGAAGCGGTCAATTTCATTTAAACAAGGAAAAGCAAGGGGTATGCCTTTTGGCATGCTCCTTGCTTTGTTTTAAGGCAGGAACCAGTTTGGTTTCAGCGGTGCAAAGGGGGGATGAAGATGCGAGTCATGATCATCGATGACGATCAGGGCAGTCTGGAGTCGCTTAGAGACTGCATTGAAACGAGGGGCAGCGAATGCGATGCCTTTCAGGATCCGGTTAAGGCCCTGGCCGCCTATGATCCGGCGGTGCATGACGTGGTGCTTACGGATTTTAGCATGCCTCAGCTCAATGGGCTGGAGGTGCTGGAGGCCATCCGGAAGCGGCGGGAAGACGCGGTAGTCATTATTATTACTGGTTACGGCAATGAAGAACTGGCAGCGGCCTCTCGCAAGGGAGGCGCCTATGCGTTCTTGTATAAGCCGCTTAATGCGTTCAAGCTCTATGAATTATTGGACGCCATTCAGGAAAAACTGGAACAGGGTCATGTGCCCCAAGGACCGGTACGGCCGAGAGCGCCGGTAGTAGATCGGGAATTTGGCGAATTGGACGGGATTTTCTTTTCCGAGGCGTGTGAGCTGTTGGCTAATGCCGCGGACTCTCTAATCAGCAACGAAAAAGAAGGATGCGCCGTAGAGGCGGTGCCGGAAGTGTTCCGCGCTTTCCATACCATCAAGGGAGGCTCCCAGACGATTGGGCTGGAGCTGTTGGCGGAACTGGCGCATAAGATGGAAGACTTGCTGGATATGATCCGCAAAGGAGAGCATATCGTCGATGGCCATGCCATCAGTCTGATTCTAGAAGCCATTGACTTGATGGAACAAGAAATCGCGGCCTATGTAGCTCATGACAATATGGATGAACTGGCGCAGCATCAATTTGATCTGCTGGCTTTGGTGAAAATGGCCAAGGAGCATAATCAAGAAGCGCTGGATTTCAAGCGGAATAAGAGTATGGCCGATGGGCCTAATTGCTTTGTCGAAGTCGAAAGCATTGCTCCGCCGGCGGTTACAGAAGCCTATGCCGACGGTCATGTGTTTTTGGTTTGGGCCAAGGCGGACCCGTCGGAATGCATGCCTCAGGTGCGGCAGTTTATGCTGTTAAGCAAGCTGCAAGAACATGGAGCGAGCCTGTATTGCCATCCCGACCCGTATCTGCTGGAGCATCACTGTGAGCAGGTAGATAGCGAGGATATGGCGATTGTCTATCGGACCAATTTGGAGCAGACAGAGCTGCAGGGGCTTGTGGAGCATGCCGACGGCATGGCGGAAGTGAAGTGTACCGCCTTGTGGATGCAGCGTCCGCAAGAAGCGCAAGAAGCGGCTGAAGAAGCAGCAATTGCCGATGAAGAAAGCTTGACAGAGGGAATGCAGGAACGTTTTGCTACGGAAGCGCTGGAGCACTTGCGCGAAGCGGCGGCCGCTTTGCTTGAATGGGAGAAGCAGCCCGCCAAGCGGACTTTCTTGGACGAGGCGTTCCGAGTGATGCATACTTTTAAAGGAAATGCCGGATTTATGGGCTTGGCGCCGCTCGAAGAGGTGGGGCATGAATTGGAATCAGTGCTGGAAGCGCTGCGTCAGGGGCGTACGGCGCAGACGGCGGAGTGCTCTCTTCTGTTGAAAACAGTGGATTCCTTGCGCGAAGGCGTCGAGAAGCTGGCTTCCGGAGAAAAAGAGTACTTGCCTGCCAAAGGAGCGCTGATAAAGATGCTCCAAGGCTTGCAAGGTAAGGAGGCGGCGGAAACAAGCGGCGAAGGCAGCGTCAAAGCGGAAAGCAAACCGGTTCTCGCTGCAGCGGAAGGGCCCAAAAATGGCGGCGAGCATCCAACAAGCAGCCAGCTGATGCAGGCCATTCGGGTGGATGTGGAAAAATTGAATCACCTCCTGGACTATGTGGGCGAGCTGGTTATTGCCGAGGCCATGGTTTTTAACAACCCTTCCTTCCGGATGCTGCGTTCCGGCAGCATTCTTAAACAGGCTTCCCATGCCCCGTATGGACGGCGTGGTTTTTTTGCGGCGTCTTATGGCGCAGTATCCGCTGCCGGTGATCATGGTCAGCGCCCTGACGGAACGGGGCGGGCAAATTACCATGGAGGCCTTGGAGGCGGGGGCGATTGATTTCGTGAATAAGCCGAAATCCGATATCGCCAGAGGTCTGGGGGCCATGATGAAGGAGCTGCGCGCCAAGGTAAAAATGGCGGCGGCGGCCAATCTGGACGCCTGGAAACGGCTGGCGCAGCAAAAAAAACAACTTCCTGCGCAGCGGCCTGTTTCCGGACAAGAAGAGCGGGCGCTGGCTAACTCGACAGACAAGGTCATCGCCATCGGCGCTTCTACAGGCGGTACGGAAGCCATCCGGCGTATTGTGAAGATGCTGCCGCCGACGATGCCGGGCGTGGTCATTGTGCAGCACATGCCGGCTGGCTTTACTAAAAGCTTTGCGTCTAGTCTTAATGATGTAGCGCTGATGGAGGTTATGGAGGCTCAGGGCGGGGAGCGCGTTATGCCCGGGCGGTTGCTCTTGGCTCCAGGAGGCAAGCACATGCGCGTGCGCCGCAGCGGCGGCATGTACCTGGTGGAGTGCTATGAGGGGCCCAATGTCAGCGGTCACTGTCCGTCCGTGGATGTGCTCTTTAAGTCGGTGTCGCAGCAGGTGGGACGCAATGCCCTTGGCGTTATCTTAACCGGCATGGGCTCCGATGGAGCGGACGGCATGGCGGAGATGCGGCGAGCCGGGGGACGGACGCTGGCGCAGAACGAGGCTTCGTCGGTGGTCTTTGGCATGCCGCGGGCTGCCTATGAAAATGGCGGCGGCCATAGTGCCGATGAGGGCCATACGTTCCGCTTGCGCCGCGCGCTGCTGGGCTTCGCAGGCTTCTTGTTCCGCTTTTCTGCGAACGCTAATATCGCGAACAATGCTTAAAAGGTACTTCTTGCCATCCAGAACCGCTTGGCAAGAGCGAACTTCCACGGGAAACGTAGTGCCGTCTTTATTCTTGTGCATGGTCTCAAAAAGAATATCGGCAGTTCGGGCGGTCTCTATTTGCTCCGGCCAGTCGCCAAGAGTTTCCGGCGCGCGCAGCTCGCGGATGCTGAGACCCTGCAATTCTTCGGCCGTATAGCCATAGGTAAGAGCAACGGCCTGATTGGCGGCGATAATGATGCCGTTCGTATCCAGTAGAAACATTTTATCTCGGGCGTTATGGAAAAACATACGGTATGTTTCCAGCGCCAGCTCCGCCTCTTTACGGGCGGTAATGTCTTGCTTGACCGCTACGAAATGCGTAATTGCGGCGTCGGCGTCCCAGATGGGCGTAATGGTCATTTCTTCGTGATATAAGCTGCCGTCCTTGCGCTTATTGATAAGCTCGCCATGCCAGGGCTGACCGGAGGTAATCGTGCTCCAAAGATGCTGGTAAAAAGAGTCGTCCTGCAATAAGGAGCGTAAAAATCGCGGATTTTCTCCCAAGGCTTCCGCTTCCGAATACCCCGTAAGCGCGCTGAAAGCCGAGTTGAGCCAACAGATTTTTCCTTCGGCATCGGTGATGACGACGCTGTTGGCGGTAGCTCGCAAGGCGGAGCGCAGAAGATTCGCTTCCTGGCGGTGGTGGGTAAACTGCAGGACGTTCGTGATTTTTTGGGCGACTCGTTCCAATTCCGTTTTTAGTTCTTCGTTCCAGATATAACCTTTTTTCCGTAAATGCAAAGAACGCCATCCGTGTTATTGCCTAAAGACATAGGGACGGAAATGGCTCCTTCCAGGCTGTAGCGCTTTACTTGTTCCGCCCAAGGCGAAAAACGCGGGTCGTCGCAGCTGATCATCTGCGTTTTGCCGGTGCGCAGCGCTTCGCCGCTGGGGCCATGGCCTTGAGGCGTGTCATCCCAGCGAATGTTCAACTTGGGTATTTCTTCGGGGTTAGTACAGGCGGCTTGGCATAGTTCGACGTTGCCGTCTGCGTTCTTGGCGCCGACAAAGCTGAGCGTTAGGGAGTAAATTGATAAAAGCTCTTCGCAGACCATACTTAAAATGCGTTTGACCGGCTGATCCTTTAAGATGGCTTGATTGACTCGGTGCAGCAAGGCCGATACGGCATCTTTGCGTTGGCGGCGGGTGATGTCGCGGATGATGCTGAGATAGCGGTTGCCGCTGCGGGAAATTTTCATTTCCACCGGAATGTGGGTGCCGTCCTTGCGCAGAAGCGTCCAATCAATGAGCAAGGACGTACCCGCCGGCAGAGGACTGCGCAGTTCTCCTAAGCGCGCCGTCAATTCCGGCGGCGTCAAATCTTCCAGCCGCAGACCGAGGAGCTGCTCTTTTTCGTAGCCCAGCATGGCGCACATGCGAGAATTGGCTTCTACGTAATAGCCTTGAGGATCGCTGAGGAGAATGCCGCCGATGGTCTGATCCATCAGCAAATGCCGCTGCGCTTCGCTGTGGCGCATTTGCGCCAGCAGGTGTTGTGTATGTGTTGAAGCCTCAGAAGCAGCGGCAGCAGTACATGGGGGTTGCAGACGGCGCTTTTAGGAACAAAATCGATAATGCCGGCGTCGATGGCTTGCTGCGGCCAGAGGGTCTCATCCGTAAGCAAAATCAAAGGGATGTACGGATGGCGTTCTTGAAAATGCTGCCACAAGGGCAGGCCGCTGGCAGTGCTGAAAGTATAATCGACAAGAGCGCCATGGAAAGAAACATCCGAGTTTTTTTCGAAGAAGGACTGTTCATAAAGACAAATATGAGGCGCATATTTGGACAGGAGACGTTCTAACTGTTTGCGATCCAGGGTAGTATCGGCAAGCAAAAGAAGGCGAAAATCTTCCTGCATAGTCAACACCTCTTTTTTTAGAGTGATGTTAGTATAATTCGATGTTTATTCTATAAATCTTGCAAGAAATTAAAATTTTATAAAGAATACAAATCTAATATAAGAAGCTTTTTTAAGCTGGCGACTGACTAATAGAAAACAGGCCCTGCTATTTAATAATGATGATTGACAAATAGAAAAAATGAGAATACTATACAAGTAAATAGTACCGTACCGGTACGGTATTGAATAAAGAATACATACACTGCAAAGGAGGAAAAAGCATGCATTTTACGCAGGCGACGGACTATGCCTTTCGCATTGTGCTTCATTTGGCGGCAAAACCGCCGGGAACCATTGTCAGCGGCCAGGAAATCGCCAAGCAGGAACAAGTGCCGGTGCAGTTTCTGCGCAAAGTCATGCGCTTCTTGAATCGCGCTGGGATTGTTCGTTCTCATCGAGGCGTGGAAGGCGGTTTTGTTTTGAACCGACAGCCGGAAGAGGTTTCACTTCTGCAGGTAATAGAAGCTATGGAGGGGCCAGTGGAGCTTTCTCGCTGCCTTGTAAGTGCGGAGGGCTGTAAAATCGGCTGTAGTCGCGTATGTCCGGTGCATGAAGCGCTCCAAGGGGTGCAGGCAACGTTGCTGGATTCCTTGCATGCAATTGAGTTCGCTTCATTGGCGGCGCGACGGAGGGAATTTCAAAAAAAAGAAAGGCAGGAGGATGAGTCATGATTGAGGTTTTATTAGCAAGATGGCAGTTCGGCATTACTTCTACGTATCATTTTTTATTTGTACCGCTAACCTTGGGCTTGTCGGTGCTGCTGGCCTGGATGGAATGGCAGTGGGTGCGCACAGGACGCAGCGAGTACAAGCGGATGACGAAGTTTTGGGGTAAGCTATTTTTGGTCAATTTTTCCGTTGGCGTGGTGACGGGTATTGTGCAGGAGTTCCACTTCGGGATGAACTGGGCGGAATACTCGCGTTTTATGGGTGATATTTTTGGCGCGCCCTTGGCGATGGAGGCCTTATCCGCCTTCTTTGTGGAATCCACGTTTTTAGGCTTGTGGATTTTTGGCTGGGACCGCCTATCGCCGAAGGTGCATGCGATTTGTATTACCTTAGTGGCTTTTGCGAGCAATCTGTCGGCCTTCTGGATTCTGGTTGCTAACTCGTTTATGCAGCATCCTGTCGGCTATGCCCTGCAGAATGGCCGGGCGGAAATGGTCGATTTCGGGGCGTTGTTGATGAATCCCTATGTATGGAAACAGTTTCCCCATACGGTGCTGTCCGGTTTGACTACGGGCGGCGCATTCTTGGTAGCGGTGAGCGCCTGGTATTTGCTGCGCAACCGGCACCTGGAAATTTTCCGGCCCTCTTTCAAGCTGGGGACGGCGGTGCTTTTAGCAGGCTCTCTGGCGGTTATGGGCACCGGGCATGTGCAGACGCAGTATATGGGGCAAGTACAGCCCATGAAGCTGGCGGCGGTGGAAGCTCTTTGGGAGTCCGCGGATCCGGCGCCGTTCGCGATTGCGGTGATTCCGGATGAGAAAAATCAACGCAATACCATGGAAATCGGCGTGCCCGGCATGTTGACGCTGCTGGCGTACGACTCGTTCCAAGGGGAAGTCAAAGGCATTAAAGATTTACAGCGCGAAGCCGAGCAAAAATATGGACCTGGCAACTACATTCCTCAGGTTACGCCGCTCTTCTTTGCCTTTCGTTTTATGGCCGGCGCCGGCGTAGCTATGATGGCGCTGGGCGCGCTGGGCTTATGGCTGTATCGCAAAGAGGCGCTGGAATCGTCGCGGCTGTATTTGAAACTAGCGATGCTAGGCATGCTGTTGCCGTATGTAGCGAATTCCTGCGGCTGGTTTGTAGCGGAAGCGGGCCGGCAGCCGTGGCTTGTTATCGGTTTGCAGAAAGTGGCTGACGGCGTGTCTACGAATGTGACCTCTACGGAAATCTGGTTGTCCTTGTTTGGCTTTACGGTGATTTACGGCCTCTTAGCGGCTGCGGCAGTCTATCTGGTCTTTAAATTCATCAAAAAAGGCCCCGATGAAGAAGGGCGGACAGAGGAGGCGACGGTATGGAACTGACAACTCTTTGGTTCATTCTGGTGGCGGTGCTTTTCACTGGCTTCTTCTTTCTGGAAGGATTTGATTACGGCGTGGGCATGCTGTTGCCCTTCTTGGGTAAAAATGACGCAGAACGCCGCGTGATTATCAACACCATTGGTCCTGTTTGGGATGGCAATGAGGTCTGGATGATTACCGCCGGCGGCGCGATGTTTGCGGCGTTTCCCCATATGTACGCTACCTTGTTCAGCGGCTTTTATATGGCTCTTTTTCTGATGCTCATGGCGCTCATCGCCCGCGGCGTGGCGTTTGAATTTCGCAGCAAGGACGAGCGGCCTGCTTGGCGTGCGACTTGGGATTGGGCTATTTTCTGCGGCAGCGCCATTCCGGCATTGCTCTGGGGCGTAGCGGTGACCAATTTGATCCAAGGCGTGCCGTTAAATGCGAAAATGCAGTATGTAGGCACTTTCTTTGATCTTCTCAGCCCCTATACACTGGTAGGCGGCGCGGCATTCCTGCTGGTTTTCCTTTACCATGGCGCGCTGTTTTTGACGCTGAAAACCGATGGCGAGATGATTGCGCGCGCCCGCGGCGCAGCGCTGAAGAGCGGCTTGTTGGCGGCGGTGGTATATTTGGCTTGCGTCGGCATGACCTACGCCAACACCGATTTGTTCCGCAGCTCCATTGGAGCGGGCGGGCTGATTTTGGCGGTGCTTACCTTTGTGACTTCCTATGTTCTGACGCTGCGCAGCCGCTTTGGCTGGGCCTTCGTAATGAGCTCTTTGGCTATCGTTTTTACGACAGCTGGCTTTTTTGGAGGGCTCTTCCCGCGCTTGATGGTATCCAGCTTGAACCCGGAGTGGAGCATTACCATTACCAAGGCGGCTTCGACGCCGTATACGCTGAAAATCATGACCGTTGTGGCGCTGACCTTGGTGCCTATCGTGCTGGTTTATCAGGCTTGGACGTATTGGGTGTTCCGGAAGCGGGTCAAAGTGGATGACCATTTGGAATACTAAAGAACTACTGCCGAAGCAGTTCGGCAAGAGCTGAAAATAGAATGCAAAATTGACACAGAGTAACTGAGGGACCAAAGGGCAGCAGGGGCTTAAAGCCAGCGTTGTTGCTCTTTGCGGTCCGGTTGCTCTGTGTTTTTCTTTTTCTTGATTTATAACTTTTATTTCCAGTGAATACACGCAAAACAGGAGGAAAATCCCAAAAAAATCGTATTCTCATAAGAGGAACATAATTTTCTAATTTTCATAAAACGTTTAATTCTACTAAGCGCTTAAGATAGCGGCAAACCGTAAAGAACGCCGGCTGGTACGGGATCTTAGCCGAGTGGCGAAAAGATACTGAGGCAGGTAGGTGAGAGTATGCGCATTGGCACAAAAATTGCCTTTTCTCAATTGGCTATGGGGGCGTTAATTGTTGCTGCCATGTATATGGCGGCTTATTGGGTATGGGCGCCGGAATATGAACGCTGGGAGGAGCGGCAGACGGCGGATAAGGAGAAATGGACCCAGCATTTATGGGCGGCGGAAGAAAAGCGTCTGGCCCTTACGGTGGCGGACTGGGCGCCGTGGGACGAGTTGTATGAGTTCGCCCGGCAGCCGTCGGAACGGAAATTTGAGCGGGATAACCTGAGCGAGGACGCTATGAGCAATCTGCGCGTAGAGTGGATGCTGCTTTTAGACCCGGCGTATAAGATTCGCTACAGCCGCTCGCTGCTGGGAGATTGGGAAGAAAAAGAGAGGCTGCGCTTTGAAGAAGACTGGGAGACGCGGTTAGCGGCCTCTCCGGATCTACAGGAACAATTGCGCCGAGGAGAGAGCGTTAAAGGCTTAGCCATCTTAAATGGGCGACCG
>NZ_JAQUZF010000089.1:0-11137 GCF_028691475.1 Anaeromusa sp. | reverse complement strand
ACGATAGCTGTGGGGTTCCACCTGTTCCCATCTCGAACACAGCAGTTAAGCCCACATACGCCGAAAGTACTTGGCTGGAAGCGGCCTGGGAGGATAGGTAGTTGCCGGTTTATTCCTCGATAGCTCAATCGGTAGAGCACGCGGCTGTTAACCGCGGGGTTGTAGGTTCGAGTCCTACTCGAGGAGCCAGTTTTATCGAAGCCGTACATTAGTACGGCTTTTTTTAGTTGCTCTATTCTTGCATCTAGGCTTTTCTTGCTGTAAAATTAGCCAGAGTGAAAAGTATCACAAGGAGCGTTATAAATGATTGAAATTGCCATTTGTGTAGGAAGCGCCTGTCATTTGAAGGGCTCTTACCAAGTGATGCACGCGTTTAAATCTCTTTTGGAGCTACACCGTTTGGAAGGACGTCTTGTGGAGTTAAAAGGAGCTTTTTGCCAGGGAGACTGTACGGAGGGCGTAGTTGTTCATATTAATGGCGAGAGAATTACCCGCGTTTCACAAGACAAAGTGTTTGAACTTTTTCAAGCAAAGGTGCTAGGGAGACAGTCATGAATATTATCCGTACGCTCAAGGTTAACTGCAAAGACTGCAATCGCTGTGTACGATCTTGTCCGGTAAAGGCTATTGGCGTAAGCCGGCATCATGCGTATGTGTTGGAAGAACGGTGCATTCTCTGCGGGAAGTGTGTTGCCGAATGCCCGCAAAATGCCAAGCAGATTCGCAATCAACTCACTGATGTACAACGCTGGCTTCAAGGAAAACGGCCGGTGTATTTAAGTTTAGCTCCTTCATTTCCCGCATTTCCGGTTCTTGGTGCGGCGGAAACGCTGCCGGAACGTTTAGTTGCGCTAGGCTTTGCGGCCGTAGAGTGCACTACTGTGGGAGCGGATCTCATTATGGAAGAGTATCGGCATTTGGTAGAAACTAAGTCTCATCCGATTCTTTCTTCCTGTTGTCCTGTAACTGTCGATTTGGTTAATAAGTATTATCCTCAAGTTTCATCTTGGCTGGCGCCTGTGATTTCCCCCATGCAGGCTCATGCAAAGGATATAAAACAACGCTGTCCTGATGCTAAAGTTGTTTTTGTCGGTCCTTGTTTAGGGAAAATGGGAGAATTGAAGGAACCTTTTAATTCGGTAGATGCTGTGCTAACTTTTTCACAGATGCAGGAATGGCTGCTGCAAAGCTCTGAAAATGCATTGGCGCAGGAAAATTGCTGGCGTGAAGGCGTTCATACTCGATCCTTTCCGCTCAGCAGCGGTATTACCCGCTCGTTTTTGGCTTGGGACGGCATGAGTGAAGACGTGGTTATTGCCGATGGCTTGGAGCGTTGCACAGAACTGTTGCAAGGCTTGTGCCGACATGAGGTTCGGCCTCGTTTTGTAGAGCTCTTAGCTTGCCCTGGAGGATGCTTAGGCGGCCCTCTGGGTGGTCAAGCTGATTGTCTGGCAGCGCGGCGCGAAGCCATCTTGCAGTATTGGCGCAAGGTAGAAGCCGAGCAGCCTTCGTTGACCAAGGAAAGGCCTTCTTTGGGCGTGACAAACGAAGTGGAATTGGGAAGAACGCAATTGCCAAGACCGACACAGTTTGCGGCGCCGCCAGAGACGGAGATTCGGGCGATTTTGAGCCAAATCGGCAAATATACCCAAGCTGATGAGCGGAATTGCGGCGCATGCGGCTATTCAACGTGCCGCGAGAAAGCTACTGCCGTATATTACGGCGTAGCGGAAACGACCATGTGCGTGCCGTATATGCGCTCCAAGGCGGAATCTTTTGCAAAAATTATTGTACGCAATTCTCTTAACGCTATTATTGCCGTGGATTCCGATATGATCGTCCAAGAGTGCAACCCGGCGGCGGTGCATATGTTTTCAGGAAGACAGGCGTTGCGGCGGGGGCGTCCCTTAGGAAGTTATTTTGCGCCTGATCTTTTTATGGAGGCCTTGCAAAAGAATACAAAGCTGATTGGCAAGCGCGTCGAGTATCCAGAGCACAAATTGGTAACCGAGCAAATGATCTTGCCGGTTCCGGAGCACAATTTGGTTATTGGCATTATTACTAATGTAACAGCGCAAGAAAAGCGTCTTCAAGACTGGGAAAAAACGAAGGCGGAAACGATGGACAAAGCCAACGCCATTATTCGGCAGCAAATGCATGTCGCTCAGGAAATTGCCGGACTTTTGGGAGAAACAACAGCGGATACCAAAGTGGCGCTGCTTGAACTAATGCATCTGCTTCACGCCAAGGAGGAGCGGTAATGCTGTTTCATGCGGATGTGGCGGTCCGGCAGCTTAATAAGCACGGCGAAGAGCTTTGCGGCGATCATGTAAACATTACGCGTACGGCGGATGACACCTTTATCGTTCTTTCCGATGGCTTAGGGAGCGGCGTTAAGGCTAATATTCTTGCTATTTTAACAACGAAAATTGCGTCTTCCATGTGCCGCAAGGGCATCGCCATGGAAGACGTGGTAGCCACGATAACAGAAACTTTGCCTGTTTGCCGTCAGCGAAAAATCGCTTATTCTACCTTGCATTTGATTCATTTGCAGGCGGATGGGCAGGCGAAAATTGTAGAATTTGATTGTCCGCAGACGTTCTTGTGTCGTGACGGCGTTGTGATTCCCGTACCTACGGAGGAAAAGGAAATTGCCGGTCGTCTTGTGCGTGAAGGATCACTGAGGTTGGTGGAAAATGATCTCCTTGTTGCCGTCAGCGACGGCGTCATTCACGCCGGCATCGGCGGCTTGCTGAATCTTGGCTGGGGGTGGGAAGGAATTGCCGAGCAATTGCGGCAGATCATGCTTCAACCTGCGCCATGTGCGCGAGAAGTCAGCCAGAGTTTGATTTCCTGTTGCGAAGGCTATTATACGGGGAAACCAGGAGATGATTCTACGGTTGTAGCTGTAAGGCTGCATCCGCCGCGTTGCCTTACGCTGATGGCCGGTCCTCCTCAAGATCGCCGCGCCGACTCCCGCGTAGTTTGGCGCTTGCTGAGCCAAACAGGGAAGAAAGCTATTGCCGGGGGTACGACGGCTCGGATTGTTAGCCGCATTACGGGACGTGAGCTGCGGGTGCTTGGCGTGTATGAGGACCCGCAAATACCGCCGACAGGAAAACTCGATGGTGTTGATCTGGTAACAGAAGGTTTATTGACGTTAAATGCCGTAGGAGAACGCTTATTATCTGAAGAGGGATTGCGTGCTTCTCGCAAACGGGATGGGGCGACTCTTTTGGCTCAGGAATTATTACAAGCAGATCGCATTACTATTTTGGCAGGCAAGGCGTTGAACGAGGCGCATGCACAGGCGCTGCACCTGCCGTTCCAAGTTCATTTAAAAAGTCAGGTGCTGCAGCGTTTAGCGGGGCAACTGGAAGCCCTGGGAAAAACGGTGGTGTTGGAATGGTTTTAAATAGATTGGTGACTAGAAAGCGATAACGCTATTTGTAATGCAATGAAATGTGAATTGAATGAAAGAGGGTAGGTTCTAAAATCATGGCGCATATAACAGAGATTGTTTCGATTCGGCGGAGCGTATTGGCAGAATTGGCAAAATTAACCCGCGAGGGTAATTTAGTTGCTGAAATTGAAAATTCAGCGTTTAGTTTGGTCAGTGAAAACGGCAGCCGTTATCGTTGTTGCGTGCATAAAGAAAGGGCTGTGTTAAAGGAGCGCTTTAATTTGGCTATGGGGCAGGAAGTGGACATGCCCCTGGCGGAAGCTGCGCAGCGTACTTTGGCGGGGGAGTACGCCCAGATGCCGATTATCAGCGTCTTGCCTGAAGCCTGCGATCAATGTCCGATTGATAAGTTTTTCGTTACCAATGCCTGCCGTAACTGCATTGCCCACAATTGCAAAAACAGCTGCCCGAAAAACGCGATTATGATTGTGCAAAACCAGGCGTATATCGATAAAACCAAGTGTGTGGAATGCGGTATGTGTAAGAAATCTTGTTCCTATGGCGCGATTATTGAAGTTAACCGTCCTTGCGAGGGCGCTTGCGAGCTCAAAGCCATCAAGGCTGGCTCTGATCGTAAAGCGGTTATTGATTATGATAAATGCGTCCAATGCGGCGGCTGTAAAGTCGCATGTCCTTTTGGAGCGATTTCCGATAGAACGTATTTGGTGCAGGTTCTGCGGGCCATTGATGCGGGGAAACAGGTGCATGCTTTGCTGGCCCCGGCTTTTATCGGGCAGTTTGGGGCTAAGGTGCAGCCTGGTCAAGTCATTGCGGGTTTGAAAAAAATCGGTTTTTCCGAAGTAGAAGAAGTATCTTTTGCCGCTGATATCGTCACGCTTGAAGAAGCGAAAGAATTTGCTGAAACGGTGCCGCAAGAACGTCCTTTTATGACTACTTCGTGCTGCCCGGCTTTTGTGGGCATGGTGGATAAGCATTTGCCGCAAGTGAAAGAATTAGTGTCAAGCACGGTTTCCCCCATGATTGCCGCAGGCAAAGTAGTCAAGGAAAGAAATCCTGAGGCGGTTACTGTCTTTGTTGGGCCTTGCGTGGCCAAAAAATACGAAGCGGAAGTCAAAGGCCAAGGGGTCATTGACTATGTGCTGACCTTTGAGGAGCTGCAAGGGATTTTTGAGGGGCTGGAAATCGATTTAAGCGCCATGGAGGCAGTTCCTTTTCAAACAACGGCTTCGCGGGACGGCAATATTTTTGCCAGAGCAGGCGGCGTGGAGCAGGCTGTTAAAGATACGGCGGCTCAACTGGCGCCAGACCTTGAAGTTTGCTCGCAACGCAAAGAAGGCTTGGGCGAATGCCGGATGCAGCTGTTACTGATGAAAGCAGGGAAAGTTCCCGGGAATTTCTTTGAAGGCATGGCTTGCCAAGGCGGCTGCGTCGGCGGTCCGGGCTCTATTGCGGATTACCGGGTTACCAGCAAGCTGGTTGATAAATTTGGCGGCTCGGCGCAAGTGACCACGGCTCCTGAAAATGAGGCGGCCAAGGAAGCGGCGCAACAGCAAAAAAACTGGCATCATCACGCGTGATTTTTGCCAAATTCGTCGAAATATGATATCATTATTCCCGCTTAGTATTGCTGGGAGGGGAAAACTATGTCAGGACATTCCAAGTGGGCTAATATTAAACATAAAAAGGGAAAAATGGATGCCATTCGCGGCAAAATTACTACCAAAATAGCTAGGGAAATCACGGTTGCCGTGCGCATGGGCGGCGCGGATCCAACAGGTAACATGCGTTTGAAACTGGCTTTAGGCAAGGCCCGGGAAAATAATGTTCCCAAAGACAACATTCAAAGGGCTATTCAAAAAGGTCAGGGCGCTCTGGAAGGCAGCAACTACGAGGAGCTGACTTATGAGGGGTACGGCCCAGGGGGCGTAGCGCTGATTGTGGAAGTCATGACTGACAATCGCAATCGCACTGCTGCCGATTTGCGTCATCTTTTTTCGAAAAATGGCGGCAATATGGGTGAAAGCGGCTGCGTATCCTGGATGTTCAAACGCAAAGGCCTGTTTACACTGGAAAAAGAAGAATCTTTTGATGAAGATGCATTGATGATGACGGTCCTTGAAGCCGGAGCTGACGATATGTCAGTAGAGGACGAAGAAGTGGAAGTGCTTACTTCTCCAGAGGCTTTTGCCGCAGTACAAGAAAAACTGGAAGCGGAAAAAGTGACGATTCTGTCCGCGCAGTTGGGCTTGTTTCCAGATACCCGCATAGCGGTGGAAGGCGACGAAGCAACCAAGCTGATGAAGCTATTGGAGGCTCTGGAAGACCATGATGATGTACAGGAAGTATATGGAAACTTTGATCTTCCGGAAGATGCAATCTGATTTTGGGGCGGCGCGAAGCGCCGCTTTCTTTACTGTTAGCAGGAGTTTCCTGAAATAAAGCGAATCTATGTTCTTGTACGCTGCGTAGCGTTGCAAGGAGGGGCTTTAGTGTTATGCGTATTTTGGGAATTGACCCAGGAACGGCGATTTGCGGCTATGGCTGCGTAGAATGGATACAGGGGCGGCTGCGCCCTATTGCTTATGGCGCTATCCGTACGGGCCCTGAACTGCCCTTGGAAAAACGCTTACTGTTGATTCATGAACGACTGCAAAAGTTACTGACAGAGCTTCAGCCGGAGCGAATCGGGGTTGAACAGTTGTTTTTTAATCGGAATGTAACTACGGCCATGGCAGTAGGACAGGCCCGTGGAGTTATTTTATTAGCCGCTGCACAGGCGAATTTGCCTCTTGAAGAATATACGCCAGGGCAGATTAAGCAAGCGGTAACAGGCTATGGAAAAGCGGATAAAGGACAGGTTACAGGTATGACGGTGCGCCTTTTGGGCTTGAAGGAAACACCCAAGCCGGATGATGTGGCGGATGCTCTGGCTATTGCTATTTGTACGGCCCATTGCTGTGAACAGCGCAATGTTTGGCCGAGGAGGTAACAAAAAATGATCGGATTTCTTCGGGGCCGGGTAGCGCAGCTACAGCCGGAAAGCTGTTTTTTGGATGTTCAGGGTGTCGGCTATCGTTTGGCTGTTTCTGAACAAACCAGACGTACCTTGTCAATGGGAGAAGATGCGATGCTCTTTACCCATTTGCAGGTTCGGGAAGATGCTTTATCTTTGTTTGGTTTTTCCCAAGAAGAAGAGTACGAACTGTTTTTGCATTTAATCGGGGTCAGCGGTATTGGACCTAAATCGGCGCTGGCTATTTTATCAGCGATTCAGCCTCAGGAATTGCGCCGTGCGGTATGCCAAAAACAGACTGCGTTATTAGTAAAACTTCCTGGCATAGGTAAAAAAACAGCTGAACGGCTTGTTTTAGAACTAAAGGATAAGTTGGGAGGCATTCCTGACTGGGATGAGACGGGTGCACAGGCAGTTTTAGTTCAACCTGACGCAGCGTCTTCCTTGGACGAAGCCTTGCTGGCTTTGGAATCGCTAGGCTACGGACGCAGTGAGGCCATGGCCAGTCTGCGTAAATTTGCCTCTGAAGCGTTGGCGGTGGAGGAATTAATCCGTAAAGCCTTGGGTGATTTAAGCGGTGGGAGGCAGTGATGGAAGAAACGCGCATCATTGGCGGCGATGAACTAACGGGAGATACTTGGCAGTATAGCCTGCGCCCTAAACGTCTCCAAGAATATATTGGACAGGATCAGGTCAAACAAAATCTTTCTATTTTTATTCAGGCGGCTCTGGCTCGTCAAGAGGCGTTGGATCATGTGTTGTTTTACGGCCCGCCTGGTTTAGGAAAAACTACCTTAGCTGGTATTATTGCGAATGAATTAGGGGTGCAGCTGCGCATTACCTCAGGACCAGCTATTGAACGACCTGGGGACTTAGCGGCCCTTCTCACCAATCTGGGAGAGAAGGATGTTCTCTTTATTGATGAAATTCACCGTCTTTCACGGCATGTTGAGGAAATACTCTACTCGGCGATGGAAGATTACGCTCTGGATATTATGATTGGCAAAGGACCTTCGGCGCGCTCCATTCGTCTGGATTTGCCTCCGTTCACTTTAATCGGCGCCACAACGAAAGCGGGGGCCCTGGCTTCGCCGCTGCGGGATCGTTTCGGCGTCATGTGTCGCTTGGAATATTACACCCCGGAGCATTTGTCTCATATTGTAACCAGGGCGGCTTCGCTGCTAAACATAGAAATTGAGGAGCGGGGCGCTTGGGAGATTGCGCGTCGTTCCCGGGGTACGCCACGGGTGGCTAACCGTTTGTTAAAACGTGTGCGCGATTATGCGCAAATTGCCGGAGACGGCATTATTACCTCAGAAGTCGCTGATAAGGCATTAGCTATGCTGGAAGTGGACGCAGCCGGCTTAGACCGCACGGACCGGGCTATGCTGGAAGCGATTATTCATCGCTTCGGCGGCGGACCGGTGGGCCTAGATACCTTGGCGGCAGCAATCAGCGAAGAAACAGAAACAGTGGAAGACGTTTACGAACCGTTTTTGTTGCAGCTTGGGTATTTACAGCGGACTCCCCGAGGGCGTACCGCTACGATGCAAGCGTACGAACATTTGGGGATTCCCTTTCCAGGCAGCGCTCCTGCCCAGCAGGGCGAGTCGGCTTTGTCTTAAGGAGGCTTTCAGTCATGAATGTATTACTTCATATTTGTTGCGGCCCTTGCGCTATTTACCCCTTGCAGGCCTTGCGGGCGGAGGAGGGCGTTACTTCGGTAACCGGTCATTTTTTTAATCCCAATATTCACCCGTATAAGGAATTTCAAAGGCGCTTAGACACGCTGCGTGCGTGGGCGGCAGAAGAAAGATTGGAGCTTTTGACAGATACGCGCTACTTGTTGGAAGAATTTCTGAGAGGCGCTTTACAGCGGGGCGCGAATCGCTGCAGCTTTTGTTATGAAATGCGGTTGTTTGAAACAGCCAAACAAGCAAAAGAACATGGCTTTGACGCCTTTACGACAACACTCTTGGTTAGCCCTTATCAAAATCAGGATACAATAGCCGCCGCCGCAGAGCTAGCGGCTAAGGAATATGGCATCCCGTTTTTGCGCCGCGATTTTCGCAGCGGCTGGCAGGAAGGCGTGCGCATTAGTCGCGAGCGGGAAATGTATCGCCAGCCGTATTGCGGCTGCGTGTTAAGCGAGCGGGATCGCTACGAGAAAAAACCAAAAAATGAATAAAAAGAGTTTTTTACAAGTTGCAAGCGCCAGAGGCGGCAAGGAGTAACTATGAAAAAATCTTCATTTCTGCTTTTTTTGACTTCCTTTATCCTGGTGTTCATGACGCCGGTTGCACAGGCAGCGCCACAGCCGCTTGTTCGGGTGGGATTGTGGACTGGTCAGCAAAGCGTTGTTGTCGGCTCCTCCGTGGCTTATGCGGTGGAAACAGAGCAAGAACAACCGAAGTGGGCTAGTTTTAAAGCTGGCGAGCAGGTTGTGATTGCCTGGAAGCCGAACGGTATGACTGTCAACGGCAAGACGCTGCGCGGACAAACCTTGTATTTGCGCAGCAATACGGAATCTGCCCGGTGGGAAGTCAATCGCAAAAAATATCGCGGCGATATTGTTTTGCGTCAGACAACAGGCAAAACCGGCTTGACGGTAGTCAATGAAGTTCCTATGGAAGAATATCTTTACGGTATTTTAGGCAAGGAAATTTCGGCCGGTTGGCCGGCGGAAGCCGCTAAAGCTCAAGCTGTTGCGGCGCGAAGCTATGCGCTGAATCTGATGTTGTCCGGCGATCGGCACCGCCAAGACGGCTTTGATCTTTGCGCTACCGTGCATTGTCAAGTTTATGGAGGCGTCGATGCGGAAGCGCCGGATATGATTCAGGCTGTTGCCGCCACTAACGGCCTTGCCGCCTATTATAATGGTCAACCGATTCACGCCTATTTTCATGCTTCCAGCGGCGGTCATACGGAAGATAGTGAAAATGTCTGGGGTAATGCATTGCCGTATTTGCGGGGAGTTTCTGATGTGGACGCTCAGGCGCCCGGCAGCGCCTGGGAAAAACGCTTTAACGCGCGAGCGCTGGAAACCTTGTTGACCCAGAAGGGCAAAGGCGTAGGCGTCCTAAAATCGTTAGATTTGTCTCCCCTGTCGAAACCAGGGGCTGATCGGACCGAATCTGGCCGCGTGCGTCAACTGCAGGTAGCGGGAGATAAACGCAGCCTTAGTCTCAGCGGCGTACAAATGCGCTCGTACCTGGATTTGCCTAGCGCCTTATTTGATATTCGCGTCGTGCGCGCGTTGCCTTCCGAATTGGACGTATCAGTGGAAACCTCCTACGGGGCTACGGTGGAAAAGAAAATGCCTGTATCTCTTAAAGAACGAGCCGAGTCTGGACGGTGGAATGATCCCGCCAGAATTCATCGGATTATTCGTCCAGCAGACGATATTGTCATTTTCAGCGGCCATGGCCGCGGGCATGGCGTCGGTATGTCGCAATGGGGCGCTCGCTTGTTGGCGGAAAAAAACAAATACGATTATAAACAAATTCTCCAGTATTACTACCAGGGGATTATGCTGAAAAAGGCGTATTGACGCCAAAAGGGGAACAAATCATGAATGTCCAAGATTTTGACTACTACTTGCCTGAAGAATTAATCGCGCAGACGCCGCTGGCGCAGCGGGACGCTTCACGCCTAATGGTTTTGCCGCGTCAGCAGGGAGCCTGCTCACATCGGCATTTCTTTGAGCTGCCGTCGTTGCTTCGCAAGGGAGATTTGCTTGTTTTTAATGATACCCGTGTCATACCGGCTCGTCTCCACGGGCGAAAAAGAGATACAGGCGCTAAAGTAGAAGTGTTTTTACTGAAACGGCTGGATTTGGATCGTTGGGAGACGCTGGTGCGCCCTGGCCGTAAGCTTCGTCCAGGCACGGAGGTTGTATTTTCCGATGAATTATCTGCTGTTATTGAAGACACGACCGAATTTGGCGGACGTATCGTGCGTTTTTGCTGGCAAGGAGTTTTTGAAGAAATCTTGCAGCGTTTGGGGGAGGTCCCTTTACCGCCCTACATTCACGAAAAACTTCCGGACCCGGAACGATACCAGACTGTCTACGCCAGAGAAAATGGTTCAGCAGCAGCGCCTACAGCGGGACTGCACTTTACGCCGGAGTTGTTGTCTCAGCTGCGCGAGCAGGGAATTCAGAAGGCCTATGTGACGCTTCATGTTGGGTTGGGTACGTTTCGGCCTGTTGCTGTTGAATCCATTCAAGACCATGTTATGCATAGCGAACAGTATGATATTTCTGCGGAAACCGCTGCGTTGGTCAATGAAACCCGTCGGCAGGGAGGGCGCGTGATTGCCGTAGGCACGACGGCGGTACGCACGCTGGAAACAGCTGGTCAAAGCGGTCAGCTGCAACCTTGCAGCGGCTTTACGAACATCTTCATTTATCCTGGCTATGAGTATAAAATTATCGACGGTCTCATTACTAATTTTCATTTGCCTAAATCCACCTTGCTGATGCTGGTAAGCGCCTTGGCCGGGCGGGAGCGCGTACTGGCGGCTTATAAAGAAGCCGTAGAACAGCGTTATCGCTTTTTCAGCTTTGGCGACGCTATGTTTATTTTATAAGATATCAAGAGGAGGTATAGCGTGGCTGTTACGTTTGAACTTATTCGTCAGTGTTCGCATACAGGAGCCCGTGCAGGAAGGCTGTATACGCCGCACGGCGTCTTTGACAC
>NZ_JAQUZF010000088.1:0-11215 GCF_028691475.1 Anaeromusa sp. | reverse complement strand
TTTAGGCGCAACCCCCACCCCTCTCCCCTTTAGCGAAACCTATGATATTTTGCGGCAGCAAGTCCTTGACGGCCAAGAAAATCCCATTTCCTTGGTCTTTCACAATAAACTTTACGAAGTACAAAAATATCTTTCCCTTACCAATCATCAGTATTTTATCCAAGTGTTGCTCATCAGCGAAAAAACGTGGCAAACCCTTTCCAAGCGGCAGCAAACCCTCTTGCTGGACGCCGCCAAAGAGGCCCAGTCTTACGAACGCGAGCTGGTCGCTTCGGAGGAAGCAGAGCTGCTTTATCAACTGAGAAACAAAGGCCTGGAAATCAACGAGATGGAAAACCCAGAAGAATTCTTTACCAAAGCCCGCCCGTTGCGCGAATTATATGTGCGGCGCTACGGGCAGCAAGCCAAAAATCTGCTGGAGCAAATTGACGCGCTGCGCCAATAAAGCAGGCGGCGGAAAACGCAAAATTGCGCTTCCCGCCGCCTAGTTTCATTTTATTCCTGCTTCAAGGTTCTGCTTCCACGCTTTCCTGCAACAGAATTTTCGCCTGCCGCGTCGCCCATTTGATCTCATTGGCAATCACCGCCACTTCGAGCAGGCCGTGCATATAGTAGCTGCCTTCGAACCGCGGCTGCCATTGCTCAATGGCATGGGTCAGCGTTTCCCAATATTCCTCGCTAATTTCTTCTATTTGCACCGTTCCTTCGTCAATAATCACCGTACGCAGCTTGCCGTTTACCCGAATGACGATAGTACAGCCGCTTTCGAGCACTTCTAAAATCGCCCTGAATTCCTCGCTCACTGGCGGATCTCCCACTCCATGGCGACGTTCCACCCGCGTAGGCAGCAAATCAAAAATACGATTTGCTTTTTTTACAATGGATTCGTTATAGTCGATCAATTTTTCCGCCTGCGTCAGCCACTCCTTCGGCTGCTCCTTGGAGGACACCCCCAAATAACGCTCGCGGCTCATCAGATCCAAGAGCTGCCTGGCTTCCTTATTCAGCTTATAAATTCGTTTCTTTTCTTCCGGCTCAATCTGGGGCTGTGCGCTCCCCTCCAGACCAACGTATTCTTGGACCGCCCGGCAAAAATAAAGCACCGCCGCTTCATTCGCCTGCCGTAGTTTTCCTTTCAGCGCTTGATTATAGCGCGGCGGCCATAAAACCACATTGATCAGCATCGCTGCGCCCAACCCGACAAAAATAACGCCGGTTCTGGCCAGAGCGTGCACCAAAAATTCTTCTGTACTAGAGCTCAGCACAAATAGAGCCGCCACAATACCCATGGTGATGCCGCTATGCAAATCCAGCTTAATGTACAAAGGGATAAGCAAAATAACGATCAAGCCTGCCGAAAGAGGCGTCACTCCCAGAAAATAGCCAAAGCAAAAGCCGGCCAAGACGCCTAAAATATGGACCAAAATCTGATCCTTCGCCGCCCGAAAGCTCAAAAAAATAGAGGGCTGCATATTAATAACCGCTGACACAGCGCCGAAAAAAGCCGGCTCCAAGTCCAGCAGCTTACAGATAAACATGGTAATAGCCACGGCAATGCCGGTCTTAATGACTCTAGCTCCAATTTTCAAAACGTCATCCCCTAATTGAAAATACCCATACCAAGGCCGCTTCACTGCAACCAAGCTATGGGTATTTCTCGCCTTTAACGGCAAAATCCTGCCGTTAGTCTGGTTAAAAAACTTTAGACCTCAATGAGTTCATACTTTTTCGTGCCTAAGCCCAGCTTTTCCGCATGGTCCACGCAGGACAGCCAGTTGGTTTCCGGGTGAGCCGTACAGAAATGATCCGCCTCTGTACTATCTTTGCGAGCGGCCAGTTGTTCGCCCAAATGGCTGCCGGGAATGGCTGGCGCCTTGTTAGCCATGTCTGCACAGGCCATATCCAGCGCCACCGGGTCAAAGGAAGCAAACATGCCTAAATCCGGAATAATCGGCACGTCGTTTTCCGCATGACAATCGCAGAACGGCGCCACATCCACAACCAAGCTAATATGGAAGTGCGGCCGGTCATTCAGCACCGCCCAGGAATATTCGGCAATTTTCTTATTTAAGACATCGTTTGATTCGTCCCACGCCGCCGCAATGGCGTTGAAATGACAGGTTCCGATACAGCGACCGCAGCCTACACAAATGGAATGATCGATGCTGGCTTTTTTCTCAGTGATTGTAATAGCGCTATGAGCGCAGATTTTAGCGCAAGCGCCGCAACCTACACAAGATTTTTCCCGTACTCGCGGTTTGCCGTCGCTGTGCATTTCCATTTTACCGGCTCTGGAACCACAGCCCATGCCGATATTTTTCAAGGCGCCGCCAAAGCCGGTCAATTCGTGCCCTTTAAAATGGGTCAAGCTGATAAAAATATCCGCGTCCATAACGGCCCGGCCAATCTTCGCTTCTTTGACATGCTCGCCGCCGGCTACCGGTACATAGGCTTCATCCGTTCCCTTAAGGCCGTCGCCGATAATAATCTGACAGCCCGTTGCAAAGGGATTAAAGCCGTTTTCATAGGCAGCATCCATATGCTCCAATGCATCTTTACGCCGCCCTACATAGAGGGTATTGCAGTCCGTCAAGAATACCTTGCCGCCCTGCGCCTTAATTACGTCCACAATAACCTTGGCATAATTGGGGCGCAAATAGGCCAAGTTGCCCGGCTCGCCAAAATGAATCTTGATGGCCGCATACTTTTCCTTAAAGTCAATATCGGTCATCCCCGCTTTTTTGACCAAATTCTCCAGCTTTTGGAGCAAATTCATTTTGGATGTCGCTCGCATATTGGTAAAATAGACCTTTGCTTTTTCCATAAAAGACCCTCCTGTTTTTTCTTTTTGCTTCACTCATTGTACACCTTAGAGCGCGCTCCAAGTCAATGGGCAAGCTCCACTTTTTGCAAAAAATTTAAAAGCGCCGCTTCATAACGCATCGATTCCTGCTGATAGCTTTTCACGTGGCGCGCAGAAGCTACGAGCAGCAGCTCCGCCGCCGGATACGCCTGCTGCAGTTCCCGGCTGTTCTCCGGCGCTATATCCTCATCCGCCTCGCCGTGAATTAAGAGCAGCGGCCGTCCTGCAAACATTCCCACAACCTGTACAGGACTTACTTTTTCCGGCTGTAACCCCGTCAAGATAGGAGTTACGGCCAAGATCGTCCGATTAAAGGGCACTGCCGGCAACCCCGTCCACACCGAAAAATTCGCTTCTAAATACCGTGTCAAGTCCGCAAAAGGCGCATCAGCAACCACCGCCGCAACCGTTGGTTCCGCCGCCCCTGCCAGAATAGCCGTTGCCGCTCCCATGGAAAAGCCCAGCAGCGCCACCTTAGGATTCAACTCTTGGCGGCTATGCACATAGTCCACCGCCCCTAGCAGATCCCTCACTTCATACTGCCCCACCGAAGTCATCTCCCCTGCTGATTCACCGCTATTGCGATAATCGAAAAGCAGCACGTTCATGCCGTGCTCCACCAAGACTTTCGCTAGCGGCAACAACGGCACATCCGCCTGCTCGCGATTTTGCCGGTACCCGTGCGAGCAAATTACGGTCAAGCGGTTTTCCGGCGACCTAAGTAGCCAGCCCTGCAAAACCAAACCATCCTCACGACTGACAAAGCTCACCGGTTCATAAGGCAAGCCAACTGCCGCCGGCGTTGTCTGCAGCGCTTTCTTCGGCGGGTGGGTCAAATTCCAGCCTACATACCCGGAAATCCCCAAGATAAACACGCTAAGGCTAAGCAAGGCGACGCCTAGTCTTCGCAACACCTTTCCCCAGACCGCGTTCATCACATTCCTCCCTCTTCCGCTTCGCTTGCAAGGTGCTGTAAAACACCTAACGACAATATTCCTGATGCAAAAAAAGCTACATCGCCTTGAATGGTCACGGTTCCATTCTTCGCGACCCAGCCGTAGATCCGACTAGGACGGCCCACTTGACGACCCTGGCTAATTGCGATACGTTCTTCTTTTTGGCAACAGCCGTGACGTACTAAATAAGAACACAACGGAGCGGCGGCGCTCCCTGTAGCCACATCTTCCACCAAACCGCGGTTATCCCAGGTGCGCCCCTCCAGCGTCTCCGGCTGGAACAAGTACACGAACTTCGCCCCCCACGAGGCCAAGAGCTCGGCAAAGTCCGGCGCTACAATTCTGGCTTCCTCCAGACGCTGCCGCACTGGTACCAATAAGTAAGGCAGGCCGTTAGAAGCCACCTCTAACGGATACGCCTCATGCAAATCTTCCGACTCTAAATTCAACGCCGCGGCCACTATGTTCCTTGCCGTCGGCGAGAGAACGCGACTAAACTGTGTTTTCCCAAGATCCATCTCCACTTGAAATGATCCTGGCAGCCGTTTTGAACGCAAAACCACCTCGCTTCTAGAAAGAACAAGCTTCAGCTCCGCTTGCGCTGCGCCTGGATAGTCCAACTCATGCAAGACCGCTGCCGCTCCCAACACAGGATGTCCCGCAAAGGCCAGTTCCTCCTCCACTGTAAAAATGCGCGCCCGCGCCAGTCCCGGTTTTTTCCGATACAAAAAAATGCTTTCAAACTGTTTAAACTCTTGCGCCATAGCCAGCAAGCCAGCTGTTTTCACCATATCCAACGGCGGAAAAACCACTGTTAAGCCATTTCCTTGCAAAGGCTTCTCTGCAAAAACATCTACATGAAAATACTGCATCAGATCTTCGCCTCCCACAAACTCAGCAACAAAAATCTACATAAACTATTCCAAAATAAAATAAAGCTATAGTTGGAATTAACCAACCATAGCTTTATTCTGCATTTACCAGACAGCTCCTGCTACGCCGCTTGCTCTTGTTCTGATTCTTCTTCCACAGGCTTGCTGGCCCAGTACCCCGCCAACAAGCTGCCGATAATGTATTCCCAAACGCTCATTAACGCCCCTGGAAGCGCCGCCATAGGATCTAAATGCGCCAACGCCAAGGCTACGGCCAAGCCAGAATTTTCCATGCCAATTTCAAAGGTAATGGCGCGGGATTTTTTCTCCGGCATGCCCACGGCGCGGCCAGCGCCATAGCCCAACAGCAAGCCTGCCACATTGTGAATGCACACAGCGGCGCAGATAACCAAGGCCATTGTTGCCATCTTCGACGCATTCAACGCTACAACGGCAGCAATAATCGCCACAATAAAAATAACAGACACCGCCGGAACCACTTTAGTCATCTTGTTAACCGCATTAGGAGCAATGGTATGCAGAAAAACGCCCAGCCCTACGGGTACCAGCACAATTTTGACAATATCCACGAATAGCGCCCAACTATCAATGGGAATTAATCCGCCTGCCAACAAAGAAAATAAATACGTCGTCAACACTGGCGCCAAGATGGTGTTCACGCTGGACACAGTCACCGAAAGAGCGGTATCTCCTTTGGCCAGATACGTCATTACATTGGACCCCGTGCCGCTGGGACATGCTCCCAAAAGAACCATCCCTGCCGCCAGCGCCGGCGGCAGATCCAATGCATAGGCAATGCTGACGCCAACGATCGGCATAATCAAGTACCGGAAAAACACGCCGAAAAAGACATCCTTCGGCCGTGTAAAAACCAGTCGAAAGTCCTCCAAGGACATAGTCAGGCCCATCCCCAGCATGATAATCCCCAGCATATAGGAAATGTACGGACCAATAGCTTTAAAGGGCGCCGGCTGAAAAAAAGCCAGCGCTGAAAAGATCACCACCCACAACGGCATGCCCTTGCAAATTCCCCGCGCCAACATCTCTAAAAATTTCATTTTCCTCATCCTCCTATTTTTTTATGTACGCAAACCGCAATTCAGGAAAAACAAAAAGCCTCCTGCGTCCTTCAAGTCCAAGACTCAAAGGGGCAAGAGGCTGCTCTCGCGGTACCACCCTTTTTCACAGATGAAAATCATCTGCCTCTCATCGGGTCTAACAACCCTAGCAGTTTAACGGCTGCACTTTCCAAGGAAAGCCGAGACCGGCGCGGCCTACTCCCTACGGTTTCAGCGTTGCTGTTCAGGAGCGACGATCCTGTTTCCTTCGTTGCCGGCTCGCACCACCCGCCGGTTCTCTGAAACGACACAAAAGCAAGAGTTCTCCCTCATTACATTTACGTATGAAATTTTCTAGTTTTGCCACATGCTTACTATAATCTACATTTACATATATGTCAATGTTTTTTGTATTTATTTGTATTTTTGTTATATCGCGCTCACAATTCACTTCTTCCCCCACAGATCTTTTGATTCATGCTACAATAGAAATAGAACTAATAGGAGGTATGGTCATGGGTAAAATTTCCGATAAGAGCAGCTACAAAAATCAGCTGGCCGCTAAAAAAAGCACTCAATTCTTTTCTAACCGCCAAGCAGAACAAGCGCGCAAACAACAAAACAGCAAGAAAAAGTAAGAAGAACCGCTTTCCCCTTTAAACGAGGCAAGCGGTTCTTTATTTTCAAAGCAAAAGTTACGCCAGCCTCCAGCCTTCTACGAACAATGTTTTCCAACCTAAAATGTTGCGCACATTGATCTTCAGCGGAATATTCGGCAGCTCTTTGGGCACGTATACTGACAAGCCTTCAATAGAAGCAAGTTGATATAGGCTCTTGTCCTTGGGCTCGCCAAACCGTACGGAAGGACTTTCCCTCATGGCAAAGCAGCATTCATTAATAATCGGCGCCATTTCCAAATATACCGGTTTTTTCTTTTCCCTCGCCAAAGCGCGGGCTGTTTCTGTAAAGGTCAGCATAGTCGTCCTCCGTTTTTAAACTTGCTATAACAAAAATCTCATAGATGGTATTTCATAATCATTATCCGTTTGTACTTTCATTGTAGCAAATCTCTCTTTTGCGTACAAGAGTCTAAAACAAGGAACGAACGCAGAGGAACAGAGGAAAGGCCAGAGGAAACAGAGAAAATATACAGAAACGAACGAGGATTCGTGGGAGTAAAAAAGGGCTCGATCAAGAAATCCGGCGGCAGTTGTCGAATTTGAGACTTTTATTGAAGCAAGACGGTCCGCAGGACTATACCCCTTTTCGCGTCTTTCTTGTATTTCGCGGTTCGTTTTACAAATTCCGGAATGGAAACAAAACGTCCCTGGAGCTGGCTTACTGCCGTTTCCAGGGACGTTTATAGTTGCTTTACATCGCTTGTTTCAAGTTCTTTTGGGCGTCTTTCAAAATGGACCGCCATACTTTAACGGAGTCCACAATGACGAAAACAATGAGGACCATCATGATTACGCTGGCCCCAGCCAACAGCATCTGCCCCTTAGGCAGATAGAACTCGAAGATGTTATAGAAGCCGGCGGTTACCGCCGTCACCAGCATAAAGCACAACGGCGCCAAGGTTACCCAGATATACTTGACTTTGCCCATGCGCAACAGCATGGTTGTGCCGATAGCCAAGGCCATACTGGCCAAGAGCTGATTGGACAGACCAAAGAGCGGCCAGATGGAAGCAATAGAGCCTCCAAAAATTAAGTACCCCCACGCAAAGGAAATCAGCGCGCTTGTAAAAACAACGCCAGGAGTCCAGTTCGCGTCTCCCAGAGGCTTGTAAATCAAACCGCCCACTTCCTGCAGCAAATACCGGCCAACACGGGTGCCGGCGTCAATGATCGTCAAAATAAAGAGGGCTTCAAACATAATGGCAAAGTGATAAAGGAAGGACATAAATTCGCCCAAGCCGGGAATCTGTGAGAAAATATGAGCCATGCCCACAGCCAGCGAAACCGCGCCGCCGGGACGGCCTGCCACATTTTCTCCTACCATTTGCGAAAGCATAGGCAGTTCTTGTACGTTCATACCCAATTTAGCGAAAGTTTCCGGTACGCTGTTGATAGCGAAATAGTCCGCAGGAATCAAGCTTGTCGCAGCAATCAATGCCATGACGCTGATGAAGGATTCCGCCAGCATAGCGCCAAAACCGATCGGCAATATTTCACTTTCATTGGTCAGCATTTTAGGCGTCGTACCGGTCGCAATAACCGAATGGAAGCCGGAAATAGCGCCGCAAGCCACGGTAATGCAGACAAACGGCCAAACCGGACCAGGCACAACCGGACCGCCGCCGCCAATGAACGAAGTCACCGCAGGCATATGAATCTGCGGCTGCACGATGATGATCCCCAGCGCCAGCGCGCCGATAGTGCCGATTTTCATGTAGGTGCTCAAGTAGTCGCGAGGCGCCAGCAGCAGCCACACAGGCAACGCAGCGGCGACAAAACCGTACAGCGGCAAAATAATGTCAAGCTGCACACGGCTCAGCGTAAAGAACGGCGCCCAGGAAGAGTGTTGAATCCAAGCACCGCCCACAACCGCGGCAATCACCATGACCACGCCGACGAAGGATGCTTCGCCGATATGGCCGGGCCGCAAATAGCGCATGTAAACGCCTATGAAAAGAGCGATGGGAATGGTAGCGCCTACGGTAAAGGCACCCCAGGGGCTGTTGAAGAGGGCGTTAGCCACGGCAATCCCCATGCCGGCCATGGTAATGACCAAAATGAAGATAACGGCGATAGCGGCTGCCAAACCTGCGGATTGACCGATTTCTTCTTTGGCGATTTCCGCAATGGATTTGCCGTCATGACGAATCGAGGCAAACAAGATGATCATGTCATGAACCGCGCCGCCCAAACAGGCGCCAATCAAAATCCACAACATGCTCGGCAAATAGCCGAACTGCGCCGCCAGAACCGGACCAACCAAGGGACCTGCGCCAGCGATAGCGGCAAAATGATGTCCGAAAAGTACCCATTTATTCGTAGGTACATAGTCATGACCGTCTTCATGCACAACAGCCGGCGTCGGACGTTTGGGATCCAAAGCCAACACCTTTGCGGCGATGAAGGCGCCATAGTAGCGATAGCACAGGCTTAAAACCAGCGCTGAAATCAGAACGAGATACAAACCATTCATACTCATACGACTTGCCTCCAATATTGAATTTTAGTAATACTGCATTTCCAGCATAAGATACAAAATTCAATAAATAAACGCATATCGTATCAATAGAACAAAATGCCTTGCCAATGGAAATCAGGAGATATCAATGGAAATAAAGTTACTTTAAGCCCAAAATGATTTTTAGTTCTTTAATTTGGCTTTTACTTACAGGTATTTCCACTTCCGGATAATGCTCCATTTTCAGCCAATAGGTTCCTTTGAACCACGGCACCACTTCCCGAATCTTATCTAAGTTGACCACATAGCTTTTATGCACCCGCATCATATGCGTCCCGTTCATGCGCGCCTCGAGTTCGCACAACGTTCCATTGTAGACAGCTTCATCCTTTGCGGTCACAACAGTCACATTGCCAGCCTTGGCATAAGCATAGACAATTTCACCATAATTCAAAAGATGAATGCTGCCGTTCTTTTCTACGGGCAGCTTATCAATGTGAATTCTCGCCTCTTCCAGTACTTCATCAACACGGTTCACAGCCGCATGTTTTTCTTCTTTTTGATACGCCTGCAAACGCTGGACAGTCTGACGAATCCGCGCTTCCTCAAAGGGCTTGAGCAAATAGTCTACCGCTCCCAATTCAAAAGCTTTGATGGCGTATTCATCATAGGCCGTAGCAAAAACAATCATCGTCCCTGTCGCCACTTTGCGAATCAGCGCCGCTGCCGCCAAACCGTCCATATCCCGCATGCTGATGTCCAAAAACACTACATCCGGCTGCTCCTGGGCCGCCAATTGTATGCCTTCGGCGGCATTTTGCGCTTCTCCCTTCACCGCTACGCCTGGAACCAGCGACAATAGGTAGCGCAGCTCGTCTCTGGCCGGCCTCTCGTCATCCACAATGATGCTGCTGAGCATGCTCTTCTTCACTCCTTGTCTTGCACGGCAGCACCAAGGTGACCACCGTTCCCTCTTCCGGGGCGCTTTGTACGGTCAGCCCATAGGAGCCGCCATATTGTCCCTGTAAACGCTCATGTACATTCTGCATGCCAATATGCGCCACTGAATTCTGCTCCAGGGGATGACACGTCTGCAAATCCATACCCACGCCGTCATCGCGAATCACAATAAACACATCCGAGCCTCGCTGTTGCACATCCAGCCAAATGGTTCCTCCGTCTACTTTGGGCTTTAAGCCGTGAACCACGGCATTTTCAACAATAGGCTGGATAATCAGGGAAGGAATGAGACAGGCCCCTAGCCGTTCGTCAATATTTTCTTCAATACACAATTTTTCTTCATAACGGGCTTTTTCAATCGCCAAATACGCCCGCACCTGCGCCAGCTCTTCTTCCAGCGTAATGGCATGCCCTGCTTTTTGCAAAGCAAAGCGAAAAATAGAGCCCAGCTTCTGCAGCAGTTCCCGCGCCTGGTCTGGTTTCGTGCGAATCAACGAAGTTATCGTATTGAGTGTGTTAAACAAAAAATGAGGATTAATTTGCGCCTGCAGCGCCTTCAACTCCGCCCGGGCTACCAGTTTAGCCTGTCGGTCAATTTCCGCCAACTCCAGTTGGATGGAAAAAAGTTGCGCCAGTCCTTTGGCAAAAACCACATCAGACTGATTTAAAAGCTTAGAGTTCGTATAGTAAAGCTTAAAGCTGCCAATCACCTGCTCGCCCCGTTTCAGCGGCGCAACAATGGCGCTTTCTAAGCGGCAAATGCCGCAGGGACAGCCGATTTCTTCACGCGTCCTGGCCACATAAATTTCGCCGCTCTGCAACACCCGAACGGTCGCCTTTGTCAACTCATGCCGCCGAGCCCGATGGTGTTCCGCCTCGTCTCCCACAAAGGCCAGCACTTCCGTAGCATTGGTTACCGCCACCGCATGATAACTGCCGGTGGCATAGATAATATCAGCCGCCGCTTGTGCAGAAGCTTCATCCAAACCCTTGCGAAAATAAGCCAGCGTTTCCGCGGCAATGGCCAGCGCTTTTTGCGACTGCGCCGCACCGGCTTGCTGCTGTACGTCCATAGTCATGCGAATAATCGCCATAAAAATAGTCAAACCAATAGAGTTAGCCACAATCATGGGCAACGCAATATGCTCCACCAACGTCAACGCCATGTCAAACGGCCGGGCAGTCAGCAAAATAATAGCCATTTGCAACACTTCCCCTACAACACCGCTCAACAGCACCACCCACCAGGGCAGCGCCGCATGAGGATACCATTTGCGCACCATCCCGGCAAACAGCCCTTCTACCAAATTAGCCAGGGCACAGGAAAAAGCGGAAAAACCGCCAAAT
>NZ_JAQUZF010000208.1:0-2590 GCF_028691475.1 Anaeromusa sp. | reverse complement strand
GCCCTGGCGGTATCGCTGATGCTGGTGGCCAATACGCTGCTTTTCGCCATGACCGCTATGCTGGGCCGCAAGGATTATACGACCATTGCCGGCAAAAGCACGCGGCCCAATCTGGTAGAGCTGGGCAGTTGGCGTTATGCAGCGGTGGGCTTGCTTTGCGCGTACGGTTTCATTTCCGTGGTATTGCCTATCGGCTCTATCTTGTTGACGTCTCTCATTCGTTCGATGTCGCGCCCGATTACATTGAGCAATCTGACCTTTGAGCATTGGCTGCCGGTGGTGCAGAGCTCGCAGTATTTAGAACCGATTTATAACAGCTTTGTGACAGGCGCGGCGGCGGCCACGCTGTCTACGGTGGTGGCGCTCTTCGTCTCCTATTTGCTGGTAAAAACAAAAGTAACCGGACGCTCCTTGCCGGATTTGTTGGCGACGCTGGGCGGAGCGACGCCAAGCGTGGTTATCGCCCTGGCTTTGATTATCACCTTTTCCGGCGAATTTGCCTTAAATTTGTATTCTACGTTGACTATTTTAATTGTGGCTTACATGGTCAAGTACCTGACCATGGCGGTGCGCACCATTGCGGCATCCTTGAGCCAGGTCCATCCTTCCTTGGAAGAGGCGGCTCTCAATTCCGGCGCTTCCTGGCTGCGCACTTGCAAGGACATTCTGCTGCCGTTGGTAGCTCCGTCTATCGTAGCCGGCTGGTTTTTGGTCTTCATGCCGTCTTTTTATGAGCTGACTATGTCGATTATTCTCTATGGCGCGGAAACCAAAACCATCGGGGTACTGCTCTATGAACTGCAAACCTATGCAGATCCCCAGAACGCCTCGGTGCTTTCGGTGCTGGTGCTGCTCATTGTGTTGCTGGGCAACCTGATTGTCAGCAAGGTCAGCAAAGGCAATATTGGAATTTGATTATATTTAGGAGTGAACGAAATGGCGCAGGTACGAATTGAACATATTTGGAAACGCTTTGGCGCGGTGACGGCGGTGCATGATTTTGACGTTACTGTGAAGGACGGCGAATTTGTCTCCATTCTCGGACCATCCGGCTGCGGCAAGACGACCATGCTGCGGATGATTGCGGGCTTTGAAAAGGCTTCAGAAGGAGAGATTTATATTGGAGAGCGTCTGGTGAGCTCTTCCCGCGAGAAAACTTTTGTGCCGCCGGAAAAGCGGGATATCGGCATGGTGTTCCAGTCGTACGCCGTTTGGCCGCACATGACGGTGGCGGAAAACGTGGCCTATCCGTTGAAAATCAAAAAAGTCCCTCAGCCCGAACGGCGCGAGCGCGTGCAGAAGGTGCTGGAAATGGTGCATTTGGGGGACTATGCCGAGCGCTACCCCCATCAGCTCTCCGGCGGACAGCAGCAGCGCGTGGCCTTGGGGCGGGCGCTGGTAGCCGAGCCGGGCTTGCTGCTCTTAGACGAACCGTTGTCTAATTTGGACGCCAAGCTCCGTGAAAGCATGCGTTTTGAGATCAAGGCGCTGCAGAAAAAGCTGGGGGTTACGGTTATTTACGTGACCCATGATCAGGCGGAAGCTATGGCCATGTCGGATCGCATTGTGGTCATGCATCAGGGCGTTATCCAGCAGGTAGCGGAGCCGATGGATATCTACGAAAGACCGGCGAATCAGACGGTAGCGGATTTTATCGGCCTGGTGAATCTTCTTCCCGGCGAAGCGGCGGACGGCGTAGTGCGTTTAGCCGCAGGGGGCGAAGTAAAACAGGAAACAAGCTGCCGCGGACCGGTACAGGTAGCGGTGCGGCCGGAAAATATTTCTCTTTCTCGCAGCAGCGGCTGCGTGCAGGGAGTGTTGACCCACCGCGTCTATTTGGGGGATGCCGTGGATTACCGGGTGCAGGTAGGGGACAAGGAAGTGCGCGTCATTGCCAGAAGCGATGAGTACGGCGATTTTAGTGACGGAGAGACCGTGTATCTAAACTTCTCTAAAGCTATGTTTTTTTCCCAGGAACGCTGTTGAATTCGCGGTATAGCCTTTATAAATAAAAGGTTTTTTTCAGGGGAAAGAGAATAGTAAAAGCATAGTCTGGCGCAGAGTACGCGTTTTGACGAGAATTAGTGCGCCGCAGGCCTTCGGCGCAGACTTTGCGAGCGGAATTTGCCGCCGCAGAGAAGAGAAATAGGGAGGTTGTAAGGATGCGCTTTGGGGACACCTTATGGGATGTATTTCAACGTAAGGATATCAGCCGCAGAAGCTTTTTGAAAACCTGCGTCACCTTGACGGGTATTTTGGGGCTGGGCCCCAATATGGTGGCAAAGGTAGTGGAAGCGGCGGAAACAAAGGTGTTGACGCCGGTAATTTGGCTGCACGGACACGAATGCACCGGTTGTGACGAATCGTTTTTGCGTTCGGAAACGCCTTTGGCTTCGGATTTGCTTTTGAACATGATCTCGTTAGAATACAATGACGTCATTGGCGCCGCCGCTGGCGAGCCGTTGGAGCATCATTTGGCGGAAACCGTTAAAAAATATGCAGGCAAGTACATTTTAGCCATCGAAGGGGCTATTCCTTTAGCGGATGACGGCATCAGCTGCATGGTGGGCGGCCGGCCGGTAAAAGACCT
>NZ_JAQUZF010000207.1:0-2606 GCF_028691475.1 Anaeromusa sp. | reverse complement strand
TAAGGCGAAACTCTCCATAACCGCGCGGAATCTGGATCTAAACACGCTGGGACTGACCTCTTCAGACGACTCTATTAAAATAACCGAAGGCTGCCTTGACGAACTGCTTATACAGCTTGGTAAAAAAACAGACGGCGCCATAGAACTACAACAACTCTCGGGAAGCTTCTCGAATGTTTCCCTCACTGGCTCTGTCAACTTGACCCAATGCAGAGCCAGCTTTGCCAAACAAGGTAACCGCATCTACTTTCAAGACATCCATACGCTATATCACGAACAACCTGTTACCGCCACCGGAAGCCTATCCACAATACCGAATGAAAAAGAACTGGATTTTACGCTCCAGATGCCGGCTGGCGACCCCGCCGCACTACTGCCCAGCCTAAACGTCAGCGGTCCTTTTGCGATGCAAGCCAGCCTTAGCGGCTCAGCCCTCGCCCCTGTGCTAACTGGCGATTTCACCCTCGGCAGCCTTCGCTGCGGCAACGCAATCATCAACAACATTAACGCCTCTTTTTCTTATACCGGACAACAGCTGCGTTTGCATTCTGCTTATGGCAACACAACTGGCGGTTTCCTTGCCGCCAGCGGAACGGTTGGCATGGATGATACGAAAGCACTAGACCTTGCCATCTACATGCCAGACGGAAACCCCGCCGCCTTCCTACCAAGCCTGACTGCCAGCGGTCCGTTGGTAATCGACGCGGCCCTTACCGGTTCAACAGCAGCGCCGCTCCTAACCGGCGAGTTCTCTCTTGCCAGTCTTCTACTGAGTGACATATCGGTCAAAAACATCTATGGTTCGTTCTCTTACGCAGGGCAAATGCTGCACTTGCAGTCCACCCATGGCAGCACGACCGGCGGCTCCATTTCAGCCAGCGGCCCTGTCGATACGACGGCGGAAAGTTACTCCCTGTCCTTATTGGGCAGCGGTCTCGACAGCTCACGTCTAACAACCAAAGATGTCTCCGGTCCTTTAGCGATGTGGGGGACAGCCTATGGTCAAGGAAATTCCGCCACCACCCAAGGCCGCTTTTCCATTCAAAACGGTAAAGCTTACGGCATAGCCTTTCGAACGCTTTCTGGCGATTTCATCAAAGAAGGTTCCGCCGAAGCACAAGTCAGCAATCTGACCCTCCATACCGATTGGGGAACTTTTTATCCCGACCAATTAAACCAAGAGATACTGGAACAGCTGCGAAAAAGCAACTTCCCCACAAGCGAAGAAGAATTCAAAGAAGAAGTAACTGAGAAAGTAAAGAAAGCAATTACAGACAAACTGCGCGAAGAACTCTTCCGATGACAGCCGCCCTCAATGGCTGCTTGCTTAAAAAAGGAACTCAACGATTAATAATTTTACCGATATTTTTTAAGGCAATCGAAATCGTCCCATCCGGATTGTTTATAAACTCCATGTACTCTTTGTTCTCAAAATAGTCCACAGGAAAAGAAATCTCAATGCCTGTATCGGTCTTAATCTTGTGCTGCCGTCCTTTTTTAGCGCAAAATTCCCGGTCAATACGCACCGCTTCGCTAATGCCGGCTTTATGGACTTCTTCCAAATACTCCTGCTGCATCAGCGGCGAGGACCGAAACACTTCTCTCCCCACTTGCACTGGGTCCAGATACTCTGAACTTTCCGTATGCTCCACCATCAGCGTTTTGGCTTTGGTTACCGCCGCCACAGCGCTTTCTCCATGGTTTTCCGCCACTTTTTTAGCAATGGTGTTGACCAGCTTCATCGTCCGCTGCGGCGAAGTATTACTGGTGCATAACAGCACTTTTTCCGGCAGAATATAGGCCTCTTCGCCGTTCACCAGACGCTTTTTATCGACAAAGCGCACGGCAAACGAAGACGTATCAATGAAGGCGTATTCATCGAGTTTTTGGGACAACCCCGGCAAAATAGCATAGTGATTGATAATCTCGTTCTTTATTTTATCGTCTTCCTGCACCACCTGGTGGGTAAAACCCACCCTATTATTACATTTCAACAAAACCACATATCGCCGTTCATCGATTGCAACATCACATACAATTAAATCCGCGGACTCCCACTCGTCTTCTTCCGACATAGCCGCATGGAGCCGTTCCGCCATGGACATGGAAAAATCAATAAAACCTGTACGCTGCGCCAAATAATCCTCTACCAGCCTCCGGCAAGGGCTCTCCGGTAAAAACACGCCGTTCTTCGCATTCTGATCTTGATGAGACTTTTCCAAATGCTTTGTCAAAAATGAAATCACACTTTCGCTATGCACGTCCAATTCCCGTTCGGAAAACACCGTCACCCCGGAATTGACATCTAAAATATGCAAAATCGCCTGCCTGATAATTAACACGCAGCTCACCTATTCTTTCATTGCATTTTATTCTTCTATAGATTATACAGTAACCAGGCAACAGAAGGAAATGATCCTTGAACAAGAGAACCAGAGTCACGAGAGGGTACGTAGGAGGGCTACGAGGTATAATTTTCAACAGGAGTGTTCTCATAAAGTTCTTAAATCCATCGAATAAAATTCCACAACTAAACCTTGGCACGGGCATTTTGAAAATCTAATCCAAAGCAAGTCCAATTATTCGAAAAATGGGTATAGCAAAGC
>NZ_JAQUZF010000206.1:0-2606 GCF_028691475.1 Anaeromusa sp. | reverse complement strand
AGAAAGAAACCGCAGGCATAGCGGGGCTATGCCGAGAATTTCTGACAAAGTTTGCCGGAAAAAGAGCCTCTTTGATTGAAGCAGTGAATAAATTAGCGGCGACCAAAAAGGGAGGTACTACATAATGAATCGTTTTCCTCTCGTAGCGCAAATTGTCGGTATCATTGTTTTGGTTGTTGCGTTGATGACTGGCGTTGTAAGCTACACTTACTATCATCTCCGTGCCGTAGGCGCCGAGGCGCAGCAGGTCATCGAAACCGACGCCATGGACATGGTGTCCGCCAAAGACGCCCACACCCAATTTACCAGAGCGCTTTTAGACATGCGCGGCTTTTTGACCTATGCCGACGGCATGGATACTTATGAAAAAGGCTATCGCGCCAACATCCAAGCAAGCTATCAAATCATGAGCGATTACACGGCGAAAGTGCCAAATCCGGCCTTGCAGAGCAAAGGCGGGGAAGTGCAAAAGCTGATTGGCGATTATCTCAAGCTGGGCGACCGCGTTATCGCCGCCAAGCGCAGCAACGATCCCAATCTGACCCAGCTGACAACGCAAGGACGAAATCTGGTAGCCGCCATCGACAAAGGCTTTGCAGATTTGTCGGAGGTCCAAAAGAAAGAGCTTCTAACCCAGACCGCCGCCATGAAGAGCGACGTCCAAGCCCGCTCCAATAACGCCCTTTTAGTCACTGCTGTCATTCTTCTATTTTCTTTAGCTCTCGGCGTTTGGTACAGCCGCCAGCTGGCCTCTCCCGTCAAAGAGCTGCAAAGCCTCATGGCGGAAGCCAGCAAAGGCAACCTGACCATCCGCTCTTCCAACCAGGCAGCTGATGAAATCGGCCAGCTTAGCCAATCCTTCAACACCATGATTGACGGGCAGCTGCGCATCGTCAAGGATGTTTCCACCAGCGCCGTCGAGCTTTCCGCCGCTTCTGAAGAGCTGGCAGCTTCGTCAGAGCAGGTTTCCGGCGCCGCTAATAGCATCGCCAACGACATCCAGCACGTAGCCTCCTCGATGAGCGACGCTGCCAAAACCAGCACAGAAACGTCCCAAGTACTTGTAGAATTGTCCTCGCTGATTCAAATTGCCAAAGATAAAGCGCATTCGGCAAGCGGCAAATCGGAAGTCACCATGTCCACCGCTAAAGACGGCAAAGATACCATCCATAATGCCATGCAGAGTATGAATACCATTCACGCCAAAACCATCGAAGCCGAGCGGGTCATTACGCTGCTCAATGATTATTCCCAGCAGATCGGCAGCATCAACGAAACCATCACCGGCATTGCCAAGCAGACCAATCTGTTGGCTCTTAACGCCGCTATCGAAGCGGCCCGAGCCGGCGAATCCGGCCGCGGTTTTGCCGTTGTCGCTGAAGAAGTACGCAAGCTGGCGGAACAATCCAACACGGAAGCGGACAATATTTCCCACCTCATTGCCAAAATCACAGACAATACGCAAAACGCCGTTTTCGCCATGAAGGAAAGTTTGCAGGAAGTGGAATCCGGTGTTACCGCCGTAACGGCGGCGGAACGTTCTCTAGAACATATTATGACTGCGGTAACCGAAACCGTCGAAGACGTCGACGGCATTGCCAAAATTACTAACGCGGAAATCGCTTCGTCGGATAAAATCATTCAACTCATTGAAAACGTCGCTAATGATATCGAAAGTACAGAGCGGGAAACGCAATCCGTAGCTGCCGCGATTCAGGAAGTTACTGCTACCGTAGAAACCATTGCCGCCACTTCGGAGGAAACCAGCGCCATGGCCCAAAGTCTCCAAAACAACATTGTCGTTTTCCAGATTTAATTTGAAAGTGAAAGGAAGATTTCCGCTATGGAACACACCTTAACAACCAACGGCAATCAAGCCATTCTAACGTTAACCGGCAAGCTATACGTACATGACGCCGGCCTTATCCGCGACGAAATGATCGAAAAGATCGAAACCGGCCACCATCACCTCACACTGAACCTAGCCGGCGTAACCTATATCGACAGCTCCGGGCTGGGCGTGCTGGTAACGCTGCACAAGATGACTCAGGAAAAAAATGGCTCCCTTACCCTAATAGGCGTGCAAGGCATGGTCAAAGAACTGCTGCAGCGTACGCGCCTCGACAAGGTGCTGCATTTAGAAGGCTGAAGCAGCCGCTGCTGGATTCGCACTTTTTATATAAAAGGAGTCCTTGTTCATGAATCATGGAGAGCTTACCCCGTTGCAAGTCATTTTTCAGCATATGCCTACGCTGGCCTGGATGAAAGATGACCAAGGCCGTTTTTTAGAGATCAACGCTTCCTTCACCCGCTTTTGCCATAAAAGCGCTGCGGAAATCGTCGGCCGAACGGTTAGGGATGTTATGCCTGCCTTCTTGAGCTTAGTATACGAGGAATTGGACGAGGCGGTAGCACAATCGCGTCTGTCCCAAAGCCGCGACCACATCTACCGGGAAAACCGGGCTGGCTGCAATTGGTTTGACACGCAGGTTTTCCCTTTTTTCCAAAAAAACGGCCGCTTTGCCGGCACCATCGGCTTTTCCCGTAAAATCTCGCACCGCAAGCAATTGGAGCTAAAGCTGGAAAACCAGCAAAAGCTTTTGCGC
>NZ_JAQUZF010000087.1:0-11945 GCF_028691475.1 Anaeromusa sp. | reverse complement strand
GCGGAAACTCGTCGATTAACGCGGATGAGACAGGCAATGCAATCCGTTCATACAGCCGGGTAAGTTGAGAAAAACATATTGTATAATGCAAAAGTCCTTGGAGCTAGCTGCTTCAAGGACTTTTGTGGTTTGCCCGGCATGGGCAGTAACTAGGCGGTGAAAGTCCGCTATGGGCTTGGTAGTGGGAACCATTAGCTGAACAGCAAGGGTGTCCATCGTGAGGTGGAATCTGAAGGAAGCTGAAAGCAAAATCCTGCACCGACGAAAAGAAATCGCATATAAGGCATTTGTGGAGCGGACGAGTTTGCCACACAAAACAAAGTCCAACACTACCCGAACTCCATGGTGTAAATGCGGCGGTGACATGGGATGAAGGTTACTGTTCTTAACCGGGGAGGTCTTGCAAGGCTTCGAAAGACACTGGCAACCCCATGACACTCGAAGAACCCATACAGTGATGTATGGCTCAATTGCAAGAAGTCAGCAGAGGTCATAGTACCGAAAGCTTTTTTTTCGGGAAGGACCGAACAATAACAGCTCTTTTGAGCGAGAAGAAGGTGAGGCAATGCGAAGAGAGCAGAAAACGGCTAAGGTCGGCTGCCGCTGCGAGGGTATGTTGGAAACAGAGAGTAACAGCGGAGTGCAGAGTATTGCCATGCTGGAAACCGCAGAGAAAGACGGTGCAGAAGACCTGCTTGAACAGATATTGCATAGAGATAATCTAAACGAAGCCTACAAGCGGGTAGTGGAAAACGGCGGAGCCGCGGGCATAGACGGTATGACGGTAGCCGAAATGCTACCATATTTGAAAGAACACAGAGACGAGCTCTTAAAGAGCCTGCGCGGAGGTTGGTATAAGCCTAAACCGGTCAGACGGGTGCAAATCCCCAAATCAGATGGAGGGACGAGAAATCTCGGCGTACCCACCGTAATCGACCGAATGATTCAACAGGCGATAGTGCAGGTAGTGACACCATTGTTGGAAGAGAAATTCAGCGACAGCAGCTACGGTTTTAGACCAGGGCGTAGTGCGCATCAGGCGATCAAGCAGGCGGAAGAATACTACAAGCAAGGCTATGTAAAAGTAGTTGACATAGACCTCGCGCGGTACTTCGACACGGTCAACCACGACATCTTAATAGAACAAATAAAGAAAGTCATACAAGACCGAGCCGTTGTCAACCTGATACGCAAATTTCTCAAGAGCGGAGTCATGTTCAATGGGCTAGTTAGTGCGACGATGGAAGGAACGCCGCAAGGCGGGAATCTGTCGCCGTTGCTTTCGAACCTCTATCTAACAGCGTTTGACCGAATGCTGGAAAAGCGCGGGCACAAATTTGTCCGTTATGCAGATGACTGCAACATATACGTCAAAAGCCAACGAGCAGCCGAACGCGTGATGGCCGGTTGTAAAGATTATCTCGAAAAGAAACTGAAACTCACGGTGAACACAGCCAAAAGCAAAGTCGGAAGCCCGTTAAGACTAAAGTTTCTGGGCTTCTCTATGTACAAAGTAACCAAAAGCATAGGAATACGCCCGCATGCTAAAGCGATGGACAGGTTTAAAGGACGATTGAGGCAACTGACAAGCCGAAAGCAAGCGAATTCAGTTTCTGACATTCTAAGTAAGTTGAAACGGTATACGACAGGCTGGCTTGGTTACTATTCGATAGGAGCCATGAGTTCCAAGATGAAACAATTGAACGAATGGCTGCGAAGAAGAATCCGACAAATCTTCTGGAAGCAATGGAAGAAGCCGTCTGCTAGATACGAAAACCTAAAACGTCTTGGCATTGATAAGTCGAAAGCAAGAGAATGGGCAAATTCTCGGCGAGGTTATTGGCGAGTTGCCGGGAGCTGGATTTTAAGCAGGTCATTAACAAACGAATACCTCGTATCGATTGGCTATGACAACATAGCCGAACGATACGAGGCACTGCACTCAAGTTATTGAACCGCCGTATACCGAACGGTACGTACGGTGGTGTGAGAGGTCGGCTGTTCAATTAATGGGCAGCCTCCTACTCGATCGTAGGGCCGCGTCTTGTTGGCAAAGGAGTGCGACCGCAGAAAAATTAAAGGAAATGATTTGCTAATGCGCGAATAATTATTATTAAAGAAAACATAGATCGTGCTGGAATGAAGGCGAAGCAGAGACGGCTGCGTACGGCAGCAGGCAATTTTATTATAGAGAGGGACACCGCGTATGATAGATGAAGCCGGTAAAGAAATTGATCTGAATGCGACACTGGCGGAATTAGTATCGGCCATTATTCGGCCGGGTATTACCTTTGCTGAAATGTACCAAATTGTCTTGCAAAAATCACAGGCCTTGACCGAAAGCCAGCATGGCTTTGTTTCCTCTATTGATCCTAATACCAATGCGCATGTTAGTGATACATTGACAGAAATGCGTAAGGATGTTTGCTCCGTGAATTCAGCTTTATATGCACTGCCAGAGGGGCCGCATCACCTTTATCAGGGGCTGTGGGGGCATTCCTTGAATACGAGAGCAGCCTATTTTACGAATAATCCAGGGGGGCATCCGTCGGCGCGAGGCTTGCCGGAAGGGCATGTTCCGTTGATTAATTTTTTATCGGTACCCGTCCTGTTTGCGGGGGAATTACTGGGGCAAATCGCCTTGGCTAATTCTTCCCGAGATTATACGCAAGAAGACCTTGAGATAATTTCTAAAATAGGGAAAGTATATGCCATTGTGCTCCATAACAAGCAGCAGGAGAATGAGCTGCGTCATAGCGAAGAACGTTTTCGCCTTATGATCGAAGGCGCTCCCTTTCCAATTGTTGTCTGTGGGTTGGAGGAATATTCGATTCTCTATTGCAATCAGTTGGCTGCAGGTTTTTTCAACGTATCGCAAGAAGAAGCGATGCTTTTAAAAATTACGGATTTTTATGTGGTACAGAAGGAACGCCTAAAATTGTTTGCTGAACTGCGAAAGAAAGGGAAGGTATTAGGGCGGGAGCTGCAGCTTAAGAATCGTGAGGGCCAAATTTTCTGGGTAATCGCATCGGCGGTAAAAATGGAATGGTTTGGCAATCCGGTAGTTATGGTGGCGATTAATGATATCAGCGCCAGAAAAAAGATGGAAGAAGAATTGCAGCGTTTGGCAACGACCGATACCTTGACAGGCATTTTGAATCGACGTCAGTTCTTTGTCTTAGGCGAGCAGGAGGTAGAGCGTTCGCGCCGCTATAGTAGAGAATTGGCCTTGCTTTTATATGATATTGATCATTTTAAACAAGTAAACGACACCTTTGGACATCAGGCAGGCGATATCGTTTTGCAAGAACTTGCCAAGCTTGTACATGCGCAGTTGCGCAAGAATGATCTAGAGGGGCGTGTAGGGGGCGAAGAATTTGCTATTTTGCTGCCGGAAACATCAATTTCTGAGGCAGTAGTGTTGGCGGAGCGCATCCGGGAAATTATTGAAAGTGTTGCCATCAACATAGGCGAAACGTCTCTGCATATAACCGCGAGCTTTGGCGTGGCCAGCGTTGAAGAGGCGGATGTATCCTTGGATTCGGTTTATAAAAGAGCGGATAGCGCCTTATACGAGGCAAAAAATGCCGGGCGGAATTGCGTTCGAAGAAAGTAACAAAAACCTTGAATCGAACGTATGTTCCGTGATACAATGCAGATAAGGATGTGAGTGTAAAAAGGAAGTGGCCGTAGTGGACGTGTTCGAGAAGCTGAAAATTTTAACAGATGCAGCCAAGTATGATGTGGCCTGCACGTCCAGCGGCGTGAACAAGCGGGCGCAAGCCGGGCAAATAGGGAGCGCTGCCGCCGCTGGCATCTGTCATAGTTTTTCCGCAGATGGGCGCTGTATTTCTCTTTTAAAGGTGCTGCAGACCAATGTGTGCATCTATGACTGCCAATATTGCGTCAATCGCTGTTCGAACGATACGGCGCGCACTTTTTTTACGCCGCGGGAGCTGGCGGAATTGACGATTAACTTTTACCGGCGCAATTATATTGAAGGCTTGTTTGTCAGCTCGGGCGTAATCAAAAGCCCGGACTATACCTGCGAGCAATTGATTGCCACGCTGCGTATTTTGCGGGAGGAGTATCGCTTTCACGGGTATATCCACGCCAAAGCCATTCCAGGCGCCGATCATCGGCTAACGGATCAATTGGGGTTGTTGGCGGACCGAATGAGCATCAATATAGAACTGCCATCGCAGCGCAGCCTGGAACTGTTGGCTCCCAACAAGTCAAAACAGGCGATTTTAGCGCCTATGAAGCATATCAAAGAGAGAATCCTAGAAAACACCACTGACATTGTAAAATATCGTCATGCACCCAAGTTTGCGCCAGCAGGACAGAGTACCCAGATGATTGTTGGAGCGACGCCGGATACGGATCGGCAGATTCTTAATTTGACGGAAGGACTGTATAAGTCTTATCAGTTGAAACGCGTATTTTTTTCCGCCTATACGCCGGTAAATGAAACCGCTTTGCTGCCGGCGTTAGATACGAAACCGCCGCTGTGGCGGGAGCACCGGTTGTACCAGGCGGACTGGTTATTGCGGTTTTACAATTTTACGGCGCAAGAACTTCTGGACGAGAAGAATCCTAACTTTAATCCCTTCCTAGATCCCAAATGCCAATGGGCGCTGCAGCATCCGGAATGCTTTCCGGTAGATGTTAACCGAGCTAGCTACAAAGATCTTTTGCGGGTACCGGGCATTGGCGTCGTTAGTGCCAAGCGGATTGTAGCTTCGCGGCGTACGGTGGTTTTGCGCTTGGAAGGCCTGAAAAAGTTAGGGGTAGTCTTAAAACGTGCGCAGTATTTTATTACCTGCGGCGGTGTAGGAGCTGCCGCGCTGCGAGCCAAGCGTTCGCAAGTTGTGCAAGCGCTGTTGACCGATTCGGAAGGAAAAAGCGTGCGGCGGGAAACCGCTTTAGGGGAACAACAACTGTCACTGTTTGCTGCGCCGGAAGAACGCGGTGCAAGAGAGGCTAGAGGGGAGGCCTTTTTGTCATGTATGCGCGCCCTGAGCTGATCTATCGATATGATGGCACGTTAGACGGATTGCTTTGTTGTGTATTTGAAAGCTATGCTCAAAAAGAATTGCCAGGGGATATTGTGATACAGGGAGAAGCGGTAGAAACGCTGCTTTTTGAGGGAAAAGCGATTCCGACTGACCAGGAAAAAGCGCGGCGGGTTCGCGTATCGATTCCTCAGAAAATTTGCCCGGAAGCTTGGGAGTTTGTGCAAAAAGCGTTTCTTACCTGCCTGCCTCGTAAGGAAGTATACTTGCTGCTTTTTTTGCGCTTAGGCTATCGGCATGGTTCGGAAGTAATGCAGATGCTGGCGGATGATACGGTGCATGCTTTGTTTAAGGCGGTGCGCCATTTAGAAAGAGAAAGCCATCTATTTAAAGGCTTTGTTCGCTTTGTGGCTGGTAACGGTGTATTAGCGGCCCAAATTGAGCCGAAGAACTTTGTCTTGCCGTTGCTGGCGGAACATTTTTGCCAGCGCTTTCCGGAAGAGCGCTTTCTGATTCATGATCAAAGTCATGGCGTGGCTTTGGTATATCAGCCCTATCAGTACCGGATTTGTCCGGTAGACGAACTGGAGCTGCCTGCGCCGGATGCAGAGGAGCAAACCTACCAAGAGTTATGGAAACTGTTTTACAAAAGCATTGAAATTAAGGCGCGTCATAATCCGCTTTGTCGCAGGACGCAAATGCCGCAACGCTATTGGAAAAACATGACGGAAGTGGCTTCCGAGGTTGCTAGGCTGCCGGGAGGCGGTAAGAAAGATAAGCTTCTTCAAGAACCTCTGTGGAAACTAAAATAGTTTTCTCCCCAAGACCGCGCAAGCGGTTTTTTCTTTTTATAAATAAATTTGAAACTTGTGACAAAAACGAAAGGATTTGGGAAAGATACTGCGAATAAGTACAACATCCTAATGTTATGTTATATTTGGCGGAATCACAAACCAAACAAAGGAGGGTGAAGGAATGGAAAACATGGGTGCTGTAATGGGCGAAAAGCCCACAAAACAGAGGGTCATTCTTGTCTTGATTTTATTGGTTACCCTGCTGATTGCCTATTTAGATCGAGTCAATGTTTCCGTGCTGTTGGCGGATAACACGTTTCTTAGCGACATGGGCATCAAAGGACAGCCGGTGCAGATGGGCCTGCTTATGACCTTATTTTTAATTGCTTATGGTATTTCCAACGTTTTTCTCAGCCCCATTGGAGACTACTTAGGACCAAGGAAGGCTATGTGCCTTTCCATCTTCTTGTGGTGTCTGTCGCTCTTTATCGGCGGCATTGCGTCGACCTTCACCATCATGCTGGCCGCTCGTGTCATCCTTGGTATCGGGGAGGGCATGCATTGGCCTATGCAGAGCAAGTATGTCAAGAACTGGTTCCCGCCCCACGAAAGGGGCAAGGCGAACGCTGTGTGGGTGGTCGGTCTGATGGCTGGACCAGCGTTGGCTATGCCGTTTTTGACTTGGGCCATTCAGTCCTTTGGCTGGCGCACCAGCTTTTTCATCCTTGTTGGCTTTGGATTGCTGCCTCTGATTCTATTATGGTTTTATACGACTGATCATCCGCACCAGCATAAAGGCGCCAATCAGGCGGAACGCGATTTGATTGAAGAAGGCCAAAAAGCTGAAAAAGAGCTGGAGGCGCAGGCGGGCCACAGTACGTTGTGGGATAACATGAAAGCTTTTATTTTCGATTATCGCTTTTGGCTGGTCACTCTGTACTATTTTTGCTTGGCCTCGATCTTCTGGGGAACCATGGCTTGGCTGCCTTCGTACCTAAAAGTGGCGCGAGGGTTTTCTTGGGCCGCTATGGGCGCTTGGTCGTCGCTTCCTTATGTCCTCGGTATTGTCAGTGTGCTGGCGTCTGGCTATATTTCCGACAAAATCGGTCGCCGTGCGCCGCTGTGTTTCGTGTCCATGCTTGGCGCGGCAGCGGGAATCTATTTCGGCGCTTATGCGCCGGATAACACAACAGCCGCTTTATTGATTTCCGTAGGCATTGCTTCGATTGGCCTTGGGATTGCTCCGGCTTGGGCTATGGTGCAGCACATTGTGCCCGGCAAGGCTATTGGAGCTGGCGCCGGTATGATGAACGGCGTTTCCAACGGAGGTTCGGCTTTTTCACCGGTGCTTATAGGATTCTTTATCAGCGCTTCAGGCAGCTATGTTGGAGGGTTGATGTTCTTGGTTGGTTTAGGAATACTTGCAGCTTGTTGTGCAGCTGTACTGGCGTACCAAAAATATTAAAACAAACAACAACGCCCGGTTCTAAATGAGCTGGGCGTTGTTGTTTGTTTCCTTCTACGATTGTTAACTTGAAATTTGCACGTGGTTTACTTTTAATGAGAGATGCGATATGATAAAGACAAACGTCAATAGGACGTTATTTTTTTGCATACATAGTTAACTTACCTTGGAACAGGGTTAACGAGGAAACGAGAAATGAAGAAAGTTTATTGCTAAGTACAATAAGGAGTGGTGGAAAATGAGCTATGATTTGATTTTTTCATTAGGGAAAAAAGTGTTGTCTGGAGGCGAGTTAACATTTGAAGAGGCGCTTTCACTAACGCAAATAGCAGAAGAAGATGTTCCGCTGTTGTTAGCGGTGGCAAATAAGGTGCGAGAAAAATTCACAGGCAAAACCGTGGATACGTGTGAAATCGTAAATGCCCGTTCAGGAAATTGTTCGGAGGACTGTAAATTTTGCGCTCAATCTGTACACCATGAAGTGAAGTTTGACGCCTATCCATTAATGAAAGAAGAAGATATTGTGGCTGCGGCTCAAAAAGCTCAAAAAGAAGGAGCCTACCGTTTTTCCATCGTTACAGCTGGCTGCGGCATGGATCAAGATAAGGATTTTGGTAGTATTCTTAAGGCGGTGCGGCGGATCGTCAAAGATACAAAGCTGCACTGTTGTTGCTCTTTAGGACTTTTGCGTCAGGAACACGCAGCAGCCCTAAAAGAAGCGGGAGCGACAAGGTACCATCATAATTTAGAAGCTAGCGCAAGTTATTTTCCGGAAATTTGTACGACCCATACCTACGAGGAACGGGTTGAAACGGTAAAAAGCGTTAAAGCTGCAGGAATGCAAATTTGCGCTGGCGGTATTCTTGGCATGGGTGAGTCTTGGAAGCAGCGGGTGGAACTGGCTTTTGCGCTAAAAGAATTGGATGTAGATGCGGTGCCGATTAATATATTGAACGCGATACCGGGAACGGCATTAGCTGAGCAAAAGAAAATAAGACCTTTAGAAATTTTGCAAGCATTTGCTGTCTTTAGGATGATTCTTCCTCGTAAAAGTATTCGCTATGCAGGTGGCAGAGAGCATGCTTTGGGAGAATTAGCGCCGCTAGGCTTTTTATCCGGTATCAATGGCATGCTGCTGGGGAATTACCTGACCACATCAGGACGCGGACCTGCAGAGGATCTGCAAACTGTGACTGATTTGGGTCTTCGCCTTTTATCGGTGGGAGAGCGCTGATTAAGCTTTGCAACCCTCATTCGTATTCTCTGGTTCTCATCGCGACTCTTGTTCCTTCTGTATCTCGAAGACCGCGTAAGCGGTCTTTTCTTTTTGCCGCTTGTGCAGTGGCCAGCAAGAGATGGCAGGAATCTTGGGAGATTTTGAAGAATTGAATAACAATCACTTTAGAATTTAGACGAAAAGAGGAAGCGTGCATGTCAGTGCCGGAAAAAAAGAGAGTCGTTGTAGCCATGAGTGGTGCCAGCGGGGTGGTTCTGGGAATTGAAATTCTGCGGGTACTGCGGGCGAATCCTGCGTATGAGACGCATTTGGTGCTTTCACGGGGAGCTGAGTTGACGATTGCCGCGGAGACGGAGCATACTGTGGACGAGGTGCTGCAATGGGCGGATCATATATATGACAATAGTAATGTAGGGGCGCGCATTGCCAGCGGCACCTTTAAGACGGAGGGCATGCTTGTGGTGCCTTGCAGTATGAAAACCGTAGCCGGTATTGCCAGCGGCTATTCGGATAATCTGCTTTTGCGTGCGGCGGATGTCACTCTCAAGGAGCGGCGGCCGCTGATCTTGGCGCCGAGGGAAAGTCCTCTGGGGATCATTCACTTGCGAAATTTATTGGCGGTAGCGGAGGCGGGCGCACTGCTTTTGCCGCCGGTAATTTCTTATTACCAGAAGCCGGTGAGTTTGGAAGATATGAACCGGCAGATTGCTGGGAAAATTCTCGACAAATTGGGGATTGAAACACCAGGTTTTCGTCGGTGGGGTGAAGAAGACACACTTTAAATCGGAAAAACTGCTACGAATTAAATTGATTTATTGGAAAATTCTGTTCTTGATGATATACTATAATCGTAATAGTTGCTGTACAATCGGATACTGAAAACTGAAGCGAATTTTTCTAAAAATAGAGGCATTCGCATGAAGTTGCACTGCGAAACGATGCTATTTTTAGGCATCGTTTTTTAGTTTTATAAGGCAGTGAAATGTTTTGCAATAAAAGAAAATGCAGTAGAACATTACATTATATTGTGTATTCAACTTGAAAAATGGCAATAGTTGCTTAAAAAGTGTTATTTTCAGAATTATTATTGAAAACTAATTAAAATTGACAGTGTGAAAAAGGAAGTCTAAAATATAAATATCAATAAATGTATACAGAATACTTTTATTTAATTTAAATTAATACGCAAATGTAGCAATGTGAGCGGTATCGTTTCATGGTGAGCACTTGCGGAAAAGCAAAAGGAGGATGGTAAGATGTTGCAGGATTTTGGGAATATCGGTTTGCTATTAGCGGTTGCTTTGGTGTTTCCCTTGATGGCCTTGGTAACTGCATTTTTCATTCGCCCCAAAAATCCAGGAGTGGAGAAGTCCTTGCCGTATGAGTGTGGCGTTGATACGGTAGGGGAGACTTGGATTCAGTTTCGGGCCAGTTATTTCCTTTATGCACTTGTATTTGTCGCTTTTGATATTGAAACTGTATTCTTGTATCTCTGGGCTATCAAATTTCAGCAGCTAGGCGTTTTTGCCTTTGTAGAAATGTTTATTTTTCTGAGCATTTTGCTGGTGGGTCTGGGATATGCCTGGAGGAAAGGGGCTTTGGAATGGAAATGACCAAATTGCAGACGCAGGCGGAGCGGGATCAGGAGCTCTTGCATAAAAATATAATTGTTGCCAGCATGGACATGGTGTTGAAATGGGCGCGAAGCAATTCATTATGGCCGCTGTCTTCAGGGCTTGCCTGCTGTGCTATTGAGATGATGTCGGCCGCTGCGGCGCGCTTTGACCTGTCTCGCTTTGGCTATGAAGTGTTTCGGGCATCGCCGCGACAGGCGGACTTGCTGATCGTTGCCGGTACGTTGACTTGGGCTATGGCTGGGCCGTTGAAGCGCCTTTACGAACAGATGCCAGAGCCTAAATATGTTATTGCCATGGGCAGCTGCGCTAATTCCGGCGGTCCTTTTGTGGATTCGTATTCCGTAGTACCGGGCGTGGATCAAATTTTGCCGGTAGACATTTATATTCCCGGCTGCCCGCCTCGGCCGGAAGCACTGATTCATGGTATGCTGGAACTGAAGCGTAAAATCCAGGACGGAGAAATTGTGAGGGACAAAGCATGACGACGACAGAACTGCTGACCGCGATTCAAGCGTGTCATAGCGACTACAGCGAAATCATTGGCGAAGAAAGCCAACAGGCATTGCGGGTGGAAGCCGGGCGGTTAGTGGAGTTAATGCAATGGCTACGCAATCACGAGGAATATCAGTTTATCATGCTGCGCAACTTGACGGCAGTGGACTATGAAGAGCATTTGGACGTGATTTATCATGTGTATTCCATGGCATTGCGGCAGACGATTGTGGTGAAGACTTGTTGTCCGGCAGAGGGTTCTGAAGTGCCGTCAGTGACGTCCATATGGCCGGCTGCTGATTTTCAGGAGCGCGAAGTGTATGATTTAATGGGCATCCGCTTTACTGGACATCCTGATTTGCGGCGCATTTTGATGCCGGAAGAGTATACCGAGCATCCGTTGCGTAAATCTTTCAAACTGGGCGCTGGTAGTGCCGCAGTGGTACAGAGAGGGTGTAACTGATGGTAAAAACAGAAACATACACGCTCAATATGGGACCGCAGCATCCCAGTACGCACGGAGTGCTGCAGGTGGTGTTGGAGCTGGACGGCGAAGAAGTAGTGCAGGCGGTGCCGCATATGGGGTATTTGCATCGCGGCATTGAAAAACTGGCGGAAAGCCGCACTTATGCGCAGTTTATTCCTTATACAGACCGTTTGGATTACGTTTCTTCTATGTGTAACAATCTGGGGTACTGCCAGACTGTGGAAAAATTGATGGGTATTGAAATTCCGGAGCGCGCCGAGTACTTGCGCATTATCATGGTGGAGCTCAACCGGATTGCCAGCCATTTGATCTGTATGGGCTCGTTGGCGATTGACCTGGGGGCTTCGACCGGCATGATGTTTGGTTTCCGCGGGCGCGAACGCATTTTGGACTTGTTCGACATGGCTTGCGGGGCGCGTCAGACCTATAGCTATATTCGCTTTGGCGGCGTATCTGCAGACATTCCGGACGCTTTTGTGCCGGAACTGCGGCGTTTTCTGGCGGATTTTCCGGCGATGCTGGAGGAGTATCACGGCCTTTTGACAGGCAATGAAATTCTCTACGAACGCTTAAAAAACACTGCTGTTATTTCCGGCGAGCGGGCGATTGCCATGGGGCTGACCGGACCGGCGCTGCGTGCGTCCGGTGTGGCGTATGATTTGCGCAAAGTAGAGCCGTACAGCATTTATGACCGCTTTGATTTTGAGGTTCCTTTGGGAGAAGTAGGGGACAGCTGGGACCGTTATGTGGTGCGAATGGAAGAAGTAAAACAAAGCATGCGAATTGTGGAACAAGCGCTGGAGCAACTGCCGGAAGGG
>NZ_JAQUZF010000086.1:7545-12134 GCF_028691475.1 Anaeromusa sp. | reverse complement strand
CCCGTTCCCGGGCTGGTGCAAAAATTTGGCGGCGGTTATGCGCAGTTCGGCAAAGAGGTGCGCTGGCAGGAAGAAAACTATATGCACCAAAAACCGCATTCCATGGCGGTCTACATGGATGTGGCCATGAAGGACTATTACCGGGCGCTGCAGGAAGCGGAAAAAGCCGGTGAAATTGTGACTCCCAGGCAGAGCGAAGGCGAAGGGCCTAAGGCCTATGTCGTGCCGGCCAGCTTTAAGCTGCCCCAAGAAATGGAGGCCGAACAGCCCTTTATGCAGCAGGTGATGGAGCGGCAGTATCGGCGGGCCTTGAAGGGTTATGTGCTGGCAGATGCGGCGGCAGCCACGCCGAAGGGTGATTTGGAAGCGGCGAAACAGGCAGGCTGTCAGTGGCTGGTGCGGACAGAGGTGCAGGTGACTCGCCTCCGCCAGGAAGTGAACGGACATGTAATTTCACTGAACCAAACGGTGTACCGTGTGGCGGACGGCCGCCTGGCGGCGACCAGCGATTACCAATCTTCAACGCGGGAGCTGACGCCGCTGGTAGTGATCATGCATCTGACGCGCAATTTTGCGAAAGACGGTGTGCGCTGGCTGGATATGCCGCAAAAGGGGTAAGGAAATGGCGCTGAACATCCAGATTTTCGGCACGAAAAAATGCCAGGATACGCGCAAGGCGGAGCGTTATTTTAAAGAACGCCGCATGCCGTATCATTTTATTGATTTGAATATTCGCGGTCTTTCTAAGGGCGAATTACGGGCGGTGGCCCAGGCGGTGGGGGGCGTGGAGAAAATGGCTGATGCGAACGGCAAGGAAGCGGCGCGTCTTAATCTGCGATACATTTTGCATAATGTAGAAGAAAAGCTGTTGGAGCACCCGCTGCTTTTAAAAACCCCGGTTGTGCGCAACGGGGCTAAGGCGACGGTAGGGTATTGTCCAGAGGTATGGCAGACATGGCAGTAACTGCCTGGACCTATATCTTAAAATGCGCGGACGACAGCTTTTATATCGGTTGGACCAACGATCCGCCGCGGCGTTTGGCGGCGCACAATGCCGGTAAGGGAGCTCGCTATACCCGCGGGCGGGGGCCGGTGCAGCCGGTCTATTGGGAAGAGTTTGAGGAGTATCGCGCCGCGCAGCGAAGAGAATGGCAGCTGAAGCAGCTGTCGCGCAAGGAAAAGGAAAGCCTGGTGAGCCGTTTTACCGAAGAACGGCGCGGGCAGGAGGGAGTTTGGCCATGGGAGGAACACAACGTAAAGACATCCGCCCCGGCGTGCGGGTGAAGGTGGTGCAAAAGCCCCATCAACGCACCGGCGAATTGACCGAAGGGGTAGTCAAGGATATTTTGACCAACAGCGCCGTGCACCATCGGGGCATCAAAGTGCGCCTGGAGGGCGGCATTGTCGGGCGAGTGCAGGAAATTATCGGCTAAGAAGGCTTGAACTACGGGGATTGAACAAGAGAACCGGAGTCACGTGAGGACTCGAAGGAGTCGAACGGGGTACGGTTTATACAGAGAAGCAGAGGAAAGGCCAGAGTTAAGAGAGAAAAAGGATTGAATAGGAGAACCGTCCCCCTGAACCGGAAAATAAATCAAGCGCAGAGCCATCGGTAAAAATAACCGGCGGCTCTGCGCTTTTCTATATACTAAAATTTATACGAATTTATAATCGAACCGCGAAATACACGAAAAACGCGAAAGGGTTTTATGAATTAAAATTATATTTCTCTGCTTTCCGCTGGCTTTTCTGTGTGATACGTACCCTTCTTTGCTCTTGTTCAATTTTCTCCATTATTGCCTTGTAATGATGCGCACGGTGCGATCGTAGACAAAGTAATCCCAGACCCACTTGGCGAAGACGATAAAGCGGTTGCGAAAATCGATGAGCCGCAGAATGTGCACAAAAGACCAGAACAGCCAGGCGCTAAAGCCTTGCAGTTGCACGGAGCCCATATGCACGACAGCGGCGTTGCGGCCAATGGTGGCCATATTTCCCAGATCTTCATAGAGGAAGGGGAGTACGTCTTGGCCGCGCAGAAGCAGGTGGATTTGACGCGCGGCGTGCTGGCCTTGTTGAATGGCAACCTGGGCCACCATGGGCAGCGGTCGGCCATTAGGCTGTTCAAAGCAGGCGGCGTCGCCTACGATAAAGACATCGTCCAAACCGTCCGGCTGCAGCGTGTTGCGGACTTTGACGCGTTTTTGGCGGTCCAGCGGCAACTGCAGCGTACTGGTAAGGGGAGCCGCTTCTACGCCGGCGGCCCAAATCAGAGTGCGCGCGGGAATGACCTCGCCGCCTTTGAGCGATACTTTTTCGCCGTCATAGTCGGCTACTTGCGTGCAGAGGCGTACTTCCACATCCTTGCGCACCAAGGTGCTGCGCGTTGCTTCTTGCAGCGCCTCCGGCATGCTGGCTAAGAGTCGGTCCGAGGCTTCCAGCAGTACGATGCGAGCTTCTTTGAAGTTGAGATCCGGATATTCCCGGGCCAATACATGGTACATCAGCTCGGAAAGGGCGCCGGCGGACTCGACTCCTGTGGGGCCGCCGCCAACGACCAAAAAGGTCAGTAACGCCCGCCGTTTCTCCGGATTTTGCTCATGGCTGGCCAGCTCAAACATTTTCAGCAGGTGATTGCGGATATTGACGGCTTCGTCTAAGGTTTTCATGCCAAAGCCGTATTTTTGCACATTAGCGAGACCGAAAAAATTAGTAGCCCCGCCAGCAGCGACGATCAAGTAGTCATAAGAAAGGGTATCCGCTTCGGTAACCACTATCTTGGCCGCGCAATCGATGCTGCGAACTTCGGCCATATGAAAGCGGACGTTCTTCCAATCTTTGACCATGGCTCGCACCGGATACGCGATATCGTCTACAGACAAGCCCGCAGTGGCCACTTGATACAGCAAGGGCTGGAAGAGCTGATAGTTTTGACGGTCAATTAAAGTGATGCGGACCGGAGAGGCGGAAAGGCGGTGGGCCGCCTGGAGGCCGCCAAAGCCGGCGCCGATAATGACGACATGAGGCAGATTTGGTGTGGTGTTGGACATATGCATCACTCCTTTGGCCTAAAATTCTTATGGAGGAGTAATTCTTCGTGCTGGAACCACCTTCCTGCTTGAGGGATGCAAAAAGTAAAAGGAAGGAACCCTTTTGCTTGGCGGCGAATCCAAAAGTAAAGAAAAATTGCAGGTGCGAGGAGATGAATCATTGGAAGCGGGACTCATTTTTATCAGCTTGATTCTTTTAATGGTGGCAGCGTATCGCGGGTATTCTATTATTTTGGTAGCTCCTTTTTTTGCGATACTGGCGGCTGTGGGCAGCGAGTATGCTTTGATGCCGGTGTACAGTGAACTCTATATGACGAAAGCGGCGGAATACGTTAAGGTGTATTATCCGGTGTTTTTACTAGGTGCTGTTTTTGCGAAAATCATGGAGGACGGCGGTTTGGCGGCGGCGGTGGCCAAGCAGATTGTGCGATCTTTGGGACCGCAGCAAGCGGTGCTGGCTGTTCTTCTTGGGTGCGGCGTTCTTGTGTACGGCGGCCTGAGCGTTTTTGTGGTGGCTTTTGTTATGTATCCTTTTAGCGCTATTTTATTCCGCCAGGCGGACATCCCCAAGCGGTTGCTGCCGGCGGTGTTGTGGATGGGGATTTTTACTTACGCTATGATTGCGTTGCCTGGGGCGCCGCAGATTCAAAATATTATTCCTACGGCCTTTTTTGGCACCACGACCTGGTCTGGCGTAGGGCTGGGGCTGGTGGGAGCGGCGGCTTACTTCCTTTTGGGCTGGGGCTGGATTTCTTGGCGTCACAGGAAATTAGCCGCCCAGGGAGAAGGCTATGGCGCGCATATTCTCAACGAACCGGAGCGGGTGGAAACAAATTTGCCCGATTGGCGGACGGCTTCGCTGCCATTGTTGGTTGTTGTTTTAGTCAATTTGTACTTAAGCAATCCGTTCCACTGGTCTTGGGGCTATCATTGGCCGGCGGACAGCCTTGCGGCGATGAAAGTGTTGAAGTTGTCGCTGTTAAGTCCTTCGGTGGAGCGAGTGCAGGCGATTTGGTCTATTTGCCTGGCGCTTCTGGCCGGCAGCGTCTGCGCCGCCATGGTTGGGCGGCGTCAAATGCGGCGTCAGGGCGGTTTAATGCAGCCGTTAAACGCTGGAGCTATGGCCTCTATTCCAGCGATTTTGAATACAGCATCCGGCTATGCTTTTGGCAGTGTCATTGCCGCCTTGCCTGGCTTTTTTGCTATCAAGGATGCGCTGCTTCATTTGCAGATAGGCGGCGGGCCCTTGGTTTCCGCCATCTTGACGACCAATGTGATGACCGCTGTGACCGGCTCCGCTTCGGGCGGTTTGACGATTGCGTTAGGCATGCTGGGGCAGGAATGGCTGGCCTGGGGCGCCTCGCTGGGGATGTCGCCGGAGGTGCTGCACCGCATCGTCTGCCTGGCTTCGGAGGGGCTGGATACGGTTCCCCACAGCGGGGCGCTGGTGACGTTAATGGCTGTTTGCGGGCTGACGCATCGGGAGTCTTATTATGATGTCTTTGTGCTGACCCTGCTCAAGCCGTTGGTAGCCGTGTT
>NZ_JAQUZF010000086.1:0-7445 GCF_028691475.1 Anaeromusa sp. | reverse complement strand
TGCGCCGAAGGTCCCGTCTTTTTCTTATAATTAGGGAAGCGGCCATGAGTAGTTAGCAGGAATTTTTCGGAAAAAATAGAATTAATAATATGGAAAATAACAGCCTTAAGTCGGCTGAATTTGAGGTGATTGGTGCATGAACCCTTTGCGTGTTTTAGTGGTGGATGATTCGCCTTTTAGCCAGAAAATTATGACGGGACTGTTGAAAAAGAATGGTTTTGATGTTTGCGGTTATGCGGATACAGGGGGGCAAGGCTTAGAACAGTATCGGGAACTAAGACCCGATGTCGTTACCATGGACATGACGCTGCCGGATATGGACGGCTTGGAATGCAGCAAGGCTATTTTGGCGGCGGACCCGACAGCCAAAATTGTTATGGTAAGCGCGATGAAAGACGAAACGCTAATGACAAATGGCTATGCTGCCGGAATCAAAGGTTTTATTCAGAAACCGCCGCGAGCAGAAGAATTAGCAGAATTAATACGCAAGGTATGCCAAGAAGCGGAAGAATGCTCTTTGTGCCAAAAATACCTGGCTTTTTTTGAGCAGTCGCTGCAAGAGAACCTTAGTTACATGGTTGGCGTTGAAAGCGAGATAGAGACTGAGCCGGACAACGAAAGCAAGTTTTTATCACAAGGTGTAGCGGTAATAGTTGGTTTGACCGGGAAGGTACAGGGCCGGGTCATTTTGGATAGTTCGGCGGAAACGGCGCAGCAATTGACACGCATGATTCTTAGCTGCGAAGAAGTGTCGGAAGATGACATGCTGAACGGCATGGCGGAATTAGCCAATATTGTCAGCGGCAATGGCGTATCTTCTGTAAACAATACGTATCGAGAACTGGAACTGCGGCTGACGCCGCCGAGCATTCTTTGCGGGCGGAAAATTAGCATTGTCAATCCTAAATTAGACGCTTACATTATGACGGCGCAGACGCCGTATGGTGATATTCGCATGAGCATTGGCTTCGCAGGGGGGAAATAACAGATGGACGCAAAAATGATCAATCCCTTCGTGGATGCCGTGGCGACGGTCTTGCCGCAGCTTGGCTTTCAGTCGGTAGAGCGGGGGCAAATCCGCCTAGGTGAAGAATTTGTAGAAGGCCGGGGCGTGACGGTGTTGATCGGCTTAACGCAAGATGTGCAAGGCAATCTGGCGTATAACTTTACGGAAGAGGTTGCCAAAGGCATTGCTTCGACCATGATGATGGGGATGCCGGTAACGCAGATGGATGAGATGGCCCAAAGCGCTATTTCCGAATTAGTGAATATGATTATCGCCAATGCGGCGACGCATTTTTCTTCGCAAAACTTGCTTGTTGATATTTCCCCGCCGAGCTTGGTCGTGGGGGAGGCCCTTAAGGCGCGTATCAGCAACGGGAAGTTTTTGGTTGTCGAAGTGAACGCAGACAGCTATTCCTTTGAACTAAATATTGGCATTACCAGCAGCAAGTAAAAACAGGCTGACAAACGCGGGGGACTAGGGCGCGTTGTCAGCCTGTTTTTTTATGGTAGAAAGGGAAAACGAAAGTCATTATGGAATAAGAGTATTTGTTAGATGTAGAAGATATAGAGGGTGTATAGGAGCGGTAGTTATGTGGAAACAAGCGTATCAATTTTGCGGGCAGGTTTTCTTTCTTTGGTGTATTTACTGGCTTGGTAATCAGGCGGCGGCAGTTTTGCACCTGCCTATTCCTGGCAATGTGCTAGGAATGGTGCTGCTATTTTTGCTGTTGGCAGCAGGGGTGGTCAAGGTGGAGCAGCTGGAGTTGGCAGGTGGTTTTTTGCTGCGGCATATCACCTTTTTCTTTATTCCTATTGCCGTGGGCTTGATGAATTGGGCGGGCTTGTTTTATCAGCACGCCGTGGCGCTGACCGTAACCATCGTAGTCAGTGCGGTGGCGGCGTTTTGGGTTGCCGGTTTCGTATTTCAACAGCTGCAAGGGAGAAATAGAACATGAATGAAATGATGATTATGGTGTTTACGGCATTGACTGTTGGCGCCTATTTAGTGAGTCGCTGGCTGTTTTTTCGCTATGGACATCCCTTGTTCAATATGGTTTTGTTTGGTACTATCTTGATGATCAGTCTTTTGGTGCTTTCCGGCACGTCTTACAGCGCCTACGAACCAGCCAAAGAATTTATGACCTTTTTACTGGGACCGGCAACGGTGGCTTTGGCTATTCCTCTGTATAAAAACAGAGAGCTTTTGCGGCGTCACGGACTGGCTATTGGTAGCAGTGTAGCAGCGGGGTCGTTAACCTCGATGGTCTTGGTGGTGCTTTTGTCGAAAGCGGGCGGTTTAAGCCAAGCAGTACTGATTTCGGCGTTGCCTAAATCGGTAACCGCGCCAATCGCTATTGAAATCGCGCAATTGTCCGGCGGCGATCCGGCGCTGGCGGTGGCCTTTGTGGTGGCTACTGGAACTTTTGGCGGCTCGCTGGGGCCGACGCTGCTGCGGTGGTGCGGCATTCGTCTGCCTGAGGCCAGGGGGCTGGCCTTGGGAACTGTGGCTCATGCGCAAGGGGTCGGCATGGCGCTCTTGGAAGGGGAGGCTTCTGCAGCTATGGCCAGCTCGGCTATGGCAATCGCCGCCATCTTTACTTCCTTAGCAGCCCCGGTATTGCTTGCGTTATTATAAGGAGAAAGCGTTTTATGGAAAAATTAATCAACCAAGCGGAAGAAACACAAACTTTATCGCAAGAAGAATTGGCGCAACTGCTGGCGGCTGATGAAGCAGCAGCGGAAAAGCTCTTTGCAGCGGCAGACCGTGTGCGACGCCAACAGGTGGGCGACGGCGTTCATTTGCGAGGACTGATCGAGTTTTCCAATACTTGCCGGCAAAACTGTCTCTATTGCGGCCTTCGTCGGGATAATCATCAGGTGCAGCGGTATCGTATGGAACCCGAAGAAATCTACGGATTGGCGGTTAAAGCGGTCGGTTACGGCTATAAAACGGTAGTTCTTCAGTCCGGCGAGGATCCGTATTATACCCTGGAGATCATGGAGCCTCTGCTGCGTCGGATTAAGGCGTTGGGGCTGGCGATTACCTTGAGCCTTGGCGAAAAATCCCGTGAAGAGTATGCGCGCTACCGCGCAGCCGGGGCGGACCGGTACTTGCTGCGCATTGAAACCACCGATCAGGCGCTGTATGAACGTTTGGACCCGGGGATGAGCTTGGCTAATCGCCTGCGCTGCTTGCAGGATTTGCGCGAGCTGGGCTATGAAGTAGGAACCGGCTGTTTAGTGGGCTTGCCTGGGCAGACGCTGGCTTCTTTGGCGGCGGATATCTTGTTTTTTCAGAGCCTGGATGCCGACATGGTGGGGATAGGACCCTTCATTCCGAATGCAGATACCCCCTTGGGGCAAGAGACAGGCGGTACCTTTGAGCTGGCGACACGGGTTATGGCGCTGACGCGTCTGCTTTTGCCCAACAGCAATATTCCCGCCACAACCGCGATGGAAACGTTGCACCCTCAAGGGAGAATCCTGGCGCTGCAGCGCGGGGCCAATGTGGTGATGCCCAATGTCACCGAAGGCGACTATCGCCGTCAGTACGCCTTGTATCCGGGGAAAATCTGCGTGAACGATACGCCCGCTCACTGTCGGGGCTGCATCACCGGCAAAATTCAAGCCATCGGCCGCCATGTGGCCACTGACGCGGGCTTTCGCCGCAAAGAGCCTGAGATGCGGTTCGCACAGAGAGAAAGAACGGGAATTGAACAAGAGTCGCGACGAGAATCGGAGGGTACCCATGAGTAATGCAATAATAATTTTTTATGAATCATTCGATCTAACTAGATTTTGTGTTTGCGAGTGAAGCAATCTCCTCGTGTTATTTGAAATTGAAACTGTGTTTCGTTCCCTCATGCGAACCCTCTCGTGACTCCGATTCTCTTGTTCAGCCCTATTTGCTACTCTTGTTTAATTGTTCGTTTTCAGTCTTTTTAGCACCAATTGCGCCAGCAGCAACCCTGCTAAAGACGTGATGAATTGCGGCCAACTGAGGAGCAGTCCCAGCAGGCGCTGCAAAAACTCCGGCAAAGCCAGCAGGGAAAGCAGGAAAGTAACGCTGCCCCAAAGAAACAGCATTTTTCCCAGGGGCGGTACTAAAAGACTAAGTAAAGTGCTTTGGCGCTGCAATATAAGATAGAGGCTGCCAAAGAAAAAGTTTCCCCCAGCCACTACGGGGATAAAAATCGGCAGCGGCAATAGCTGCTGCAAATAAGCGATAAGCGGCGCCAGTACAGAAAGAACCGCCAGACCGCGATAGCCGCCGCTGACGGCGCTTAGAATCAAGCAGGCGTTGACGAGGCTGCCGATGAGCAGTGTCGAAGCTAACGGCGGCAAAGGGAGCAGCAGGCGCAAGGCTTGAACGGTCAGGAGCAGCGCAGCGATCAGAGCGGTGCGGGTAAGACTACGTGTAGTATTCATAGAAACCCCTTTCAGCAGGAATATTGTAAACTTATTCGGGGCTGAAACGGTTTACTCCTGCGGTAAAATGATTTTTCTATTGACGTACTATGTAAAAAGGGATACAATAACATCTGTGGTTTTCGATAGCCACTATATTGGGGAGTAGCCAAGCTGGTTAAGGCACCTGACTCTGACTCAGGCATCCGAGGGTTCGAATCCTTCCTCCCCAGCCATTAGAAAATAAGCGCTTATTGCTAAAGCAATAAGCGCTTTTGTTTTACGCCGTGAAGAACAAAATGAACCTAAGGTAGAAGACGATGAAAAATGAGAATGAACGAGAAAAGAAGAGATTGAAGAAGAAAGTTGCATTTTTGTTTTTGAAGGAGTATAATTAATAGCGTGCTAAAGAACATAATGATTTTTTAGCAGAAAATGACTCACTAGCTCAATTGGCAGAGCAACTGACTCTTAATCAGTAGGTTCGGGGTTCGACTCCCCGGTGTGTCACCAGTAAATACGCGCCTCTCAGGCTCTGAGGGGCGCTTTTTTTATGTTAAACTGTTGCCTTTTCGCAGCCCGCCGCCGAGTCCTCCAATTCTCCTCGCGGCTCCTGTTCAATCCTTTTGTTCTTTTGTCTCCTCCGGCAGGTGCGGCTGATGAAGCTTGACCGGATGACTCTGTCTGATTTTCAGGTTGAACATTTCGACGAAGACGGAGAAGGCCATGGCGAAATAGATGTATCCTTTAGGAATGTGCATATCAAGACCGTCGCCGATAAGCACGACGCCGATGAGAAGCAGAAAACTTAAGGCTAGTATTTTGATGGTCGGATGTTGCTCTACAAAAGCGCTGATTTTTCCGGAGAAAATCATCATGAAAATAACGGCAATGATTACGGCTGCAACCATAACACTCAGTTGTTCCGCCATGCCGAGAGCGGTAATGATGGAATCAAGAGAAAAAACAATATCCAGCAGCAAGATTTGAATAATCACAGCGCTGAAAGTGGCTTTAGCTTGTACAGAAGAAGGTCCTTCGACACCTTCGAGCTTTTCGTGAATCTCCATCGTGCTTTTCCAAATCAAAAACAAGCCGCCGGTAATAAGAATCAAATCGCGGCCGGATATTTCGTTGTTTAAAACGGTGAAAAGCGGCAAGGTGAGTCCCATGAGCCAGGAAAGAGAAAACAGCAGCGCAAGGCGTGTAAGCATTGCTAACGCAAGGCCGACCTGTCTCGCCTTAGCCTGAAGATGCGCCGGCAGTTTGCCTGCTTGAATGGATATGAAAACTATATTGTCAATTCCGAGTACGATTTCTAGGGCGCTTAGGGTTATTAAGGCCATCCAGACTTGCGGATTCAGCAACCATTCCATGGGGATAGCTCCTTTCGGCAATAAGAAGAGGTAATAGAGTCTGTTACTTATTGTTTAACCATAGGCTCGCCAAAACGATGGCGCCATAGGTGAACAAGCTGGCGATGTTCGCTGGCGCTAGCAGCATCGCTGTCTTACTATCGCGTTTGTACGACAAAGCGGCGCAGTATAAACCGGACATATAGCCGAAAATCATAAATAGCGTTTGGATGCCCGCGATAAGGTGCGTAAACAAGGCGGCAACCAGCAAGCCCCAAAGAAAGCCGGCTATGATTTTGGGAAGCGTGTCTAAGTTTATGATTCTGTTGGCTATAATGTGTGAGAGCTTGCGAAAGGCGAAGGGAAGAAGCAGAAAGAACACGACAAATTTTATTGTGAATTCCAGGTTAATCGCCGCCTTTCTACCGCTTTGCAGAGTGGTTTCTAAATATACCGGAAGTTACAGTGTTGATAACGAGTCGCGAAATACACGAAATACACGAAAGACGCGAAAGGAGTAATCAAGGCCGCTTGAAACCATGTTCCAAAGCGGCCCTGTAGGATTCAAATCCCTTTAAAACTGCGGCTAAGAAAGAGGACTTCTTCTTCCCGCAATACTTTGGTGATTTGCGTAGTCAGATTTTTAGTCAAATCCATTTCAAAGGGAGTCGGGTAGGGATGACCGTTCGGATCGGCTAACAGGCTGATGGTGGGGCGCATCTGCAGGCGGGGCAGCACTTTAGTGACAATGCCGAATTCACCGCTATCCAAGCGGACAATGCTGCCGATGGGGTAAATTGCAACGGTGCGCAAAAATGCATCCAAATAATAGGGGTCTACATAGCGACCGCTCAGCGTCATGAGAAGCTCGTAAGCTTCATGGGGCAAAAAGCCGCGGCGCTGGGGACGATCCGAGATGAGGGCGTCAAACATATTGGGAATGGCGCTAAGACGAGCGTATTCGTGAATATCGTCATTGGCAAGCTTGCGCGGATAGCCGCTGCCGTCAAAATTTTCATGATGCTGATAAGCGATATGAGCGGAGAGAATCGATAAATCGCGTACTTTGCGCAAGGCTTCAAAGCCTTTGGTAGTATGGCTGTGAATAACATCCCATTCAGCAGGCGTAAGCTTGCCGGGCTTATTTAGTATTTCATCGGGGATCAGCATTTCGCCGATGTCATGGAGGACGGCTCCCATGGCAAGGTCGCGCAGGCGTTCTTCGTTGAATTCCATAGTGGCGGCTACAAGAACCGTCATCATAGCCACATTGACAACGTGAGCGTATAGATAGTCTTCGTTGGTGCGACAATCAACAAAATGTACCATCATGTGACGATTGCGGACGATTTCGCTGACAAGGCGATTGATTCTCGGTTTTAAAGGCTCGATTTCAATTTGACCGTTTTCCTGGAAGGTTTTATATACTTGTTGGACTTGCTTGACTAAAAGACGCCGATCATCTTCTTCCAGGAGGTCTTCAGGCAGCTCTAGACCGCTATAGAGCATGTTTTTTACATAGATCGACCGCAGCCCCAGGGTTTTTAAACGGGCGACATACTGGTCATCTAGCTCGCGGTCAGCGCTAACTAAAAGCACGCCTTCGCTATTATAAATATTGTGAGCTGTGATCATGCCTGGTTGCAGAAGAGAGACGGAAACCCGCAGCATTTTGTG